>NZ_JCACKS010000120.1:0-7178 GCF_059505505.1 Pelatocladus sp.
TGGATTTTGGATTTTGGATTTTGGATTTTGGATTTTGGATTTTGGATTTTGGATTAGCAAACTATTGTTTCATAGTCTCCAAAATAGCTTTTGCTGCAAGCATTCCCGAAATCGTTGCTCCTTCCATGCTATCGATATAATCCTGCTGTGTATAACTCCCTGCTAAAAAGAAATTAGCCACAGGGGTTTTTTGACGGGGACGATAAATATCCATCCCTGGAGCTTCTCTGTACAAAGACTGAGCCAACTTAACCACACTGTACCAAGTCATATTTAATTCCCTCGATGATGGGAACAATTCGTGTACTTGTGCCAAAACGTGTTGAGCAATTTCTTCATTGCTTTTTTTAATAAACGGATCTCCTGGTGTCAGCACTACCTGCAACAAAGACCCTTGCCCTTGTCGATAATAATCAGCAGGACTAGTCAAAGCTAAATCAGCAAAACAAGAAAAATCTGCATCGGCGGTATATAATAAATTATCAATTCCTGCTGCGTGATTTAGCTGTTTGCGTGCCTCTACATTTTGCAGTTCTGTCACCCAACCATCAAACCGTAGCTGCACCGTTGCTACAGGAACTGCATCCAATTTGTAAATATTGTCAAATTCTGACCACTGACGCCATTCCTGAGGCAACAGACGCTGAATTCCAGGCAGATCACAAGCTGCTACATAGGCATCTGCGGTAATTTTTTCTTCCGTGTCACCGTCAGCAATAACTAAACCAGTGACACAGGTTTGTTCTTTTTCCTCAACAAATTGGACTTCTCGTACTCTACGGCGAGTATGAATTGTTGTTCCTCTCGCTTTTAGATATTCCAAAATCGGTTTATGCAAATATTCATAGGGCGATCCTTTCAACATCCGCAGTTTTGAGGCTTCTGTTCTCACAGCGAATAACTGAAAAATCGTCAACATACAGCGAGCGGATATGTTCTCGCAATCAATAAAACCCAAAGCATAGGCGATGGGGTTCCACATCCGCTTAATACTGCCGTTGCTACCACCATGACTACGGAACCACTCGGCAAAGCTAACTTTGTCTAAGTTGCGGATATCTTGCATCGCACCTTCAAAGTCTACCAAACCCCTGACAACTGGACTAGTCGAAAGTGCTACAGCATTCTGTAATTTATCTAGTAATGAGAGTTGAGAGGTAGTAAAAAATGCCTTTAAACCATTGAAAGGCGCACCCAGAAAGAAACGAAAATCAAGCGCACCTGTCTTTCCTCCCTTATTGATGAAGTTATGAATGTGTTCTTTGGGAAGCAGGTTTTCAAAGGCTCCCATCTTCTTCATCAATTTCAACAACTGATTGTAGTTGCCAAAGAAGACATGCAATCCCATTTCGATATGGTTGCCATCTCCATCTACCCAGCTGCTCACTTTACCACCAACAAACGGACGGGACTCAAAAATCTGGATTTCACAGCCAGCATCAGCTAAATCTACAGCGGTTGCTAGCCCAGCCAGTCCCGCACCTATGATTGCAACGCGCATTCCGTCCTTCCTTTTCAATTTCTTTACAAATTGTAACTGGGTTGGTGTCGGAATTTGCTACTCGTCTTCTATTTAGCGTCCTAGAGCCAAAAGATTCAAAAAGCACCCTGCCAAGTTTGTAAAAGAGTCAAACAAAGTAAAAAGTAGAAGACAAAAACAAATTTTTTCCTTCTTCGTTATTCTTTTTCCTTGTACTCTTAATCTATATTTCTGCCTCCCTATTTGTCACTGTCTTTGGTATCTTCAGCTACAGATAATCCTCGGATCAATTCCCGAATTACATCAGTTGCTGGTCTACCAGTTTGCTCACAATACTTTTCCAGTTTTTCGGCTTCCTGTGCCGCTAAATTCACAGTGATACGTTTTACAGCCCATTTTTTATTAGTCATTGGATTCTGTTATTTGCTGTTTATCAACATTGTGTACAAAATGTTAGTGAGGATGAAAGAGTTAAGAATATCAGAGTTTTTGTCAGGAAACAAGCAATCGTTTCTGTAAAAAATTTGCTTTGCTTGAAGTGTTCTTCATTTTTGAATAGAATCAAAAAAACAAATGAATAAAGTGTTGTTGTGTCAGAAGGAATAGCGTATATTATCTAATACACAACAAAAACTATCTCAAGGAAGAATCAAGCTTGACCAAAAATTTTATAATCTGGCAAAGTTAATTGCTGCTAGCTAAATAACTATTTATTTAGAGATATAGCAGTGTCAAAGGAATTTGACCTAATCTCTATAACTCAATTTGACCAAATACATTTGGGTAAAACATGTGTCATAACATCTGTAGATATGGTATTAATGTGTTTGCTTGTTTGTAATTGGGATTTGTATAGGCAAATTTTGACTTGATACTTGCTGAATACATAGATGCAATGCTTGTTCGTATATCCCAAAAGAATCTGCTGTTATTTCCCAAGGGTTTATTAATTTGGGGTCAATACGATATCTTTTAATTTCTTGTGATAACAAAGCTTTTGTTTTGTTCCAGGCTTGTAAATCCACAGTACGCAAAGAATTCATTAGCTTTTGTGTTGTTGTCTTTCTACCCTCACAAGATAATATCTTTCTGAAGTTCACAGCATCTTGCTTATCTTCATACAAGCAGTTCAATTCTAAATGATGCAAATACTTTTTAGCCCATTTTTGAGCTAAATATAAAACAGCAGATTGTTTTTCGAGTTGTAGTAAACCATTTGAATTATTATCGAAATTGACATTGATCCCCATATATTAATAGTGTCGATATTAACGTATAAACACCCTACTTATTAATGTTCCTATTGTATATGTTTTCCTATTTATTTCTATGACTTTATTTAAACTTTAACGAAATTCTACTGAAAGTTAGAGTTTTAGTTTTATAAAATTTTTACTAAGAGATAGTAAAAAGATTACATTTTATTCTGTAGATAGCAAAAAAATCCATAAATTTAGAAAATAATAATTATAAAAAGCGTGAATTAATAAACTACATTAAGTTGATATTTATATTAGTTATAAAGATATATTAAGTCTATTTTTATACTTCCATTTGAGCAAATAATATGGATGAAACAATTACTATCAATAGCGAATTTGTAAATATTGTTACTTGCTTTTGAAGTATCTCATAGCAGAATAATTAATTTTATCTATAGAGAGTTTAAAAAAATTAAAATACACCTTAATATTCAAGTAAAACAATCAAAATTTAAACTTATTCAAGTAAATAGTAAATTTTATTTAAGTTGCAATTCTTAATAATGAATTTTTAAAATGTTTAAATAATAAACTTTCAGACAAATAAGCAAATATAGAATACATAACTATATAAAATGCCTATCATGAACTGCGTATATAAGTACTCATACCATTTCCATATGAAGATGCATAGAAAGAACCCCACCGCCTTCGGCACCTCCCCTTGGTAAAGGGAGGTTGGGAGGAGTTAAAATAATGTGCAGCTTTACAGAGAATTGGTATCAGACACAATTAATTGCACAGTTTTTTCCTGTTCCCTATCTCCACGAATGAATTTAATTTTGTCCAACTACTTAGCAATCCTATTTGAGTTGTAAACAATTAGATCGCTCAAACCCCCGACTTTTTGAAAAAATCGGGGGTTTTGTTTTTCACAAATTATTAATGATTTAGGAATGCTATAACACGTTCAGGGACTTCCATATAAAAAAATATCCCTTAATTGTGATTGAGCAAGACAAAACTTGTGTTTTTAAGCACAACGCTATATGTTCAGCTTGCTATTCAAATTGTAGTTGTGGCATCAGCTGGAGAGTACCAATACCTAAGTCTTTAGGTGAAAGCGATCGCGCCTCAAATAAAGCCATCATATCTCGCAACTGGGGATTACCACGAGCAGATCCAGTCAGCCCTTTGGCAATAATTAAACCGCAATAGCCTTTAGTATTTTTACAGCGCTGATTCCATTTTTTTCTGGCTTCAACGTGAGTGGGGTCATCATCTAAAAACTCACCAAATAAAAATAATTCCTCATTTTGAGTTTGTAGTAAACCTAAATCATAGCGATCGCCACCAAAAGGATCTGCACCAGGATTAAAACAAATAGCTTTAAGACCTCCAGCTTTTTCTATATTTTCAATTACGGTCTTAGCTTTGGGACGGGAAGTTTGAATTAAAATTACTGGCAGACCATCACCTACTAGCTCAATTTCCCCTGCTTGATGGTAACTAACTCCTTGACGTAAGTACTCCAACATTTCCCAAGACACCACACCTAAGCTAAGGAAAGAGTCTTCTGGGATTAAGTCATCTCGCAATGACCTAAACATCGGCATAGAATCCGATTCTATGTCCTCTTCGTCTTCGTCTTCTTCATCCTCATAGCCTGCCATTTCTTCTAACTCTGCTGCCAACTCTGGCATACTAGAAACAGTAATAGATACTGATTTTGTTTGTTCATCACAAGAATCGGGTAAGGAAATGCGGTAGCGACGATTCAGAGCAGGAAAAGAATCGCTATCCAATTGACGGCGGTGATCGCGAATAAAACGGCTGAGGCTTTCTAAGGCAACGTATACTATCAGTGCCTCTTCATCGTATAAAACTGAGCGTAGGCCCTCTAGAGGATGAATATTGCCAAAGGTGGGTTCAATTTCTGACAGTGGTAGTTCTGCTAAATCTTCAAATTCTTCCTCTTCGTCTGTTTCCTCAGCATGTTCAAACGTCAAAAATAGACAATCTTGCTTTAGGAAAGCTTCTTCTAAATGTCCTTCTGATTCCTCTTCTCTTAAAATTGTGGCGCGAAAATGCTTAAGTGAATCTTCTGAACGATACAAAAGTATTCCATACTCCATCCCCAGCATCCCCATCATTGAGGCGTAGAGTGTACCAACATCCCACTTGTTGATCTCTATTGAGACAATTTGCTGTTCTTCTAACAATTCCCAAGGAGCAGTTTGCCAAATTGCTAATGCTTTTTCTCGCAAAGCTTTTGCATACTGCGGAGGTAATTCGGGAATTTGAGAGTCGAGAATTTCGGCAAATCCACGAAACAGTTCATCAATCAGAGGTAAATCAGGTGAGTAGTCAATAGCAATATCTAAATCTTGTAGTACTCCACGCAAGTAGAATTGTATTTCTCGGTCTCTGACCACAATTCTTTGGGGGCGAGCAGGTTTAGCAGGACTATGGGGATTTTCCATTGCTCGCATCAAAGTCCGAACAATAGCCTCTGGCCCGCTTTCTGGAGGTACTACGTCCATTCCCCGTACGATACCTTGTGTACCATCCACCCAAAGAATACATTCGCCTTTAGTCTCAGACTCTGATAGCTGGGTTGGTGATGATAATGGACGACGATCGCCCTCCCATAAAGAAGGAATTTGAGTTAATTTCCGTAAACGACGGCTGGTAGAGCGATTAAAACTTGTCATAGAGTAAGTGAATCAAAACAAGCGATTTGCAATTAGACTTTTGAGTCAGGGCTAGCCTCCGATGAAAACTCCCTTAGCTGTTTAATTAAGGTAATCGTGATTGTGGGCTGCCAAAGGTCGAAACTCCAAAAATAGCGAATCTATAAAACACATTGAATCTCTCAATTCTAGAATAAAAATCTTTGCGTGCTTTTGACGGAGTGTTTACAATTTGGCAACCTAGAACATCAATATCGCTAAAATGGATAAACAAAGTTATTTACAGACGTGTGGTTGGAAAGCGTTTGTGAAAATTTTCGGGGCTACCCAACGACGAAACTTTTGGGTTAAAGGTTCCCGCTTTGCTTGTATAGGGTAATCGATAACCGCACAAGGAGCTAAAAAAGCAGATGACACAGGCAACTCAGTCTTCACAACGGGGAATTCAGTTAAGCGAAACTGCATTGCGGCAAGTGAAATTGTTGCAGGAAAAACAAGGTGGCAAAGACTTGTGCTTGCGAGTGGGAGTACGTCAAGGAGGTTGCTCCGGAATGTCTTACTTAATGGACTTTGAAGACCCCAGCAAGATCACACCAAATGATGATGTTTTTGATTATGAAGGCTTCAAAATAGTTTGCGATCGCAAAAGCTTATTATATCTCTATGGGTTAATGCTTGATTATAGCGATGCCATGATTGGCGGTGGCTTTCAATTCACTAACCCCAACGCCAACCAAACCTGTGGTTGTGGGAAGTCATTTGGGGTGTAAGATGTCATTTGTCCTACCCTGCGGGAAGCCGCTTGCGCGTCTATGTCATTTGTCATTTGACGAAGGACTGATAACCAATGACCAATAACTAATGACTAATGACCAATGACCAATGACTAACACAGTTGAATCCCTGTTCGATACAGGTTTAGAACGCTATAAAGCTGGGGAATCAGCAGAGACTTTGATTCCTATTTTTAAAGAGGTTTGCGATCGCTCTCCCAAAAGTAGTGCTGCTTGGACTTGTTTAGCGTGGTTGTATTTGTTGGATAACAAACCCAATTCCGCTTTCAAAGCAGCACAAAAAGCAGTAAAGTTAAATCCACAAGATGCACAGGCAAGGGTAAACCTCGCCCTTGCGATGTTGGAAACCAATCAAAAAGGCTTACGCCAACACATTGATGCTGCTAGTAAATTATTAACTCTTAGCCCCGAATGGCAAGAGGAAATTCAAGACAGTATTGAAGATGGTTTTAAGAGAAAACCAGATTGGCAGAGTTTAGCAAAAGTCAAAAATTGGCTATTTGAAAATTAGGAGTATCGTTGTTTATTGGTTGTTGGTGGTTATTAGTTCCATAGACGCGCAAGCGGCTACTTACCCTACCTTTGGAACCCTCTACCCTGCGGAAGCCGCTTTGTTTCTACGTGTCTACCCACAGGGTGCAACAACCAACAAACAACCATTAACATTATTCACATTAAGCTTATGAAAGAGAAATTTTTAAGTTGGCTTAACCTAATTTTGGTAGTGGATGTCTTTGTTGTTCTGTTTGGTTTTGGGTGGTTAGCGATCGCTGCGATCGGCAAAGCATCAGGAGTACCCTTGGGTTTAGATTTATGGTACAAACTCTGGCAACCTGTTTTCAATCCAGCAATTGGAATCCTTATGGGTGGTGCAATTCTCAGTGGTGTCATCAATTGGATTTCACGCAAATTCCAATCTAGTTAGTGGATAGTAACTAGTAGGCTAATTTGACACATTAGACATCTCCGACAACTATCAAAGCCTTTATGTGACTAGCTCTTAGGGTGC
>NZ_JCACKS010000121.1:0-7127 GCF_059505505.1 Pelatocladus sp.
TGCTTTTACCTACGCTGCAAACTCTCGTTTGTGGGGGGAGAGTGAAAAACTACTAGTTGAGAGTGTTGCAGATAAACCGAAGCTGGGATTTTGGCTTATGCCAAATAATCAAGATGCTGGGATGTTAGAAGACTTTTGTGCAGAACTTGCAGAACCTGCATCGCTCGCATTCGCACGAGAATGTGTGGAACAGGCGCACGGAAGGAAAATCACAACTTTCAAACAAGTACATCTTAGTAAAGCAGTGATTCATACATATCTTGCTTGGCATGATGAACCAGGCTATCCTCTAGGAAAAGCAATAACAAGCCAAGCTCTTCGTTCTCACACAGATATTGCAGTCAGATTCACCAACTGGTTGATACGTTTATTCACATAAACCCTATCCAAGCAACGCCTAACAAATGACTGGCTAGAACATATAAAAAAGCTGATCTCTAAGCTACACTCGTGATCATGACTTATTTGAATTCAGCTACTTTGCCTCAATCCATGATTCATGGTGCTTCCCCCGTCAGTATTGCACCAATGATGGATCGTACAGATCGCCATTTTCGGTATTTTATGCGGCAGATTACCCGCCGTACTTTGCTTTATACCGAGATGGTGACAACTGCCGCGATTTTGCATGGTGACAAAGAATATCTACTCGGCTTTTCCCCAGAAGAAAAACCCTTAGTCTTACAAGTCGGGGGCGATAATCCCAAGGAATTAGCTGAATGTAGCCGGATTGCCGAGGATATGGGCTACGATGAAATCAATCTTAATGTCGGTTGTCCGAGTAGTCGTGTCCAAGATGGGAATTTTGGGGCTTGTTTAATGGCACACCCTAAGAAAGTGGCAGACTGTGTAGCACAGATGATTAATGCTACTCGTATCCCAGTGAGTGTAAAGCACCGAATTGGCATTGACGATCGCGATCGCTACGAAGATATGTTAAATTTTGTTCGCATTGTCTCACAAGCAGGCTGCCAACGTTTTACTGTCCACGCGCGTAAAGCTTGGTTACAGGGGTTAAGCCCAAAAGAAAACCGTGATATTCCACCCCTGCGTTACAGTGAAGTATATCGTCTTAAACAAGAATTTCCCCACTTATTTATCGAAATCAATGGTGGAATTATTAACATGGATCAGGTAAGACAGCACTTACAATCAGTAGATGCGGTGATGATTGGACGTGCAGCTTACGATCATCCCTACTTATTCGCCACAGCAGATAGTGGAATCTACGGTGAGGCGATGCAACCTCCATCTCGCCATGAAGTTGCTGAAGCGATGTTTTCTTATATTGATTACTGGGTAAAAAAAGGTCTTAAGCTCAACAAAATTACCCGTCACATGTTGCAACTGTTTGCTGGACAACCGGGTAGTCGAGTTTGGAAGCGTCATTTGACGGAAAATTCTTCCACTCTAGGAGTAGGTTTTGCTGTGGTACAAGAGGCGTTGGCACAAGTTCCCGACTCGCCGATAGTACCCAGCTTAAACTTTACTGCTTGCTGGTGAATACATTTTCAGCCTGTTGATAAAGCTTGTGTTTGCAACATTGACATCAAATCCTGAACTCCTTTTTGCAGATACCGTGTGACTGTCATTGGACTAGTGCCAATTTTCTTAGCAGCGTCTTTGCGAGAAAATTCCTTCAAGAATACTAATTCGACTGCCATACGGGGCTTTTCTTCTAACATGCTAATTGCCCCTTGTAGTTGTTGTCGTTCTTCTTGTTGTAACTGTTGGGCGCTAGAACGGGGACAAGGAAGCGCCTCACCCAAAGTGATTTGACAATCAATATGGTTAACTACTGTAGCATCTAAACTCAAAGGCATACGGTTTTGAGCAGCTAACTTGGTTTCTTGCCATTCTTGTACAGATACCTTGAGTTGCTTGGCAATTTCTGAATCTTTGGGGGGACGCCCTAAAATCTCTACCAATTCCTTACGCACTTTTTGCCCTTCATTGTAGAGTTCTTGCCAACGACGGGGGATTTTTAATAGACTACTGCGATCGCGCAAAAAGTGCAGCATTTCGCCCCGAATGTAAGGAACAGCAAAGGAACTAAAAGCGTATCCTTGACTGGGATCAAAACGCTCAATTGCTCTGATTAAACCGAAGTAACCGATTTGCTCTAAGTCTTCATAAGGCTCACTACATTGATGGCTAAATTTATGAGCCATTTTCCGTACTAATCCAGTATGTAATTTAACAAGCCGATTACGAAGTTCAATAGAAGGATTCTGATGATATAACTGCAATAACTCCATACCATCAGACCGCATAGAGGACTGACTTGTTGCCATAGAAATTCCTTTTTGGTAACTCCTATTCCCTAAAAAACGGAGTTGCGTAAACTTCACTTAAGCTGTAATTATTTTCCTTAGTAACGCTTTTATACACCATTCGTTGTTTCACTGAACTTATATTTAGTCTCACCAAACGGTACAGTATTTTCACGCATTTTTTTGTACCCATGTCTGTTGGATGCAGAGATGGTTGTGTAACAAAAAGTTTTAGTTTGGATGTATCCTTGTGCAGTGCAAGGTCATCAAAGACCTTGATAAATATGGCCCAGCGCTTTCAAAACAGGATTTCTATGGATTCATTTCTCAATTATGAGCTAAAAATCTAGGTAAGAATGGAATTAGTCAGTAATATCGTCATTCAAAAACTCAATTGTGAAATATGAGCAATACTAGCAACTTCCGTAATGCCATCCGTGAGGCTAAAACCCACGCTCTAGTGGGGCCAAATGTCATAGCCAATGCTTTGCCTTATCTAGGAGGCGGTCTGATCTTAACAGCATTGGGAACCTATGGCGGTTTGGGAGTTATCCGTGCTAACCCCGGACTGTTCTTTCCCACCTTCATTGGCGCAGTGATTGTGGAATTAATTTTGTTCTTTGTTGCCCAAAATGTTGCTGAAAAGGGCAAAAATAGCGTTGCACTGCCTCTGTTGGCAGCCTATAGCCTGTTGTCTGGATATACTCTCAGTGGCTTGGTATTTGTGGCGCTAAGAACAGAGGGTGTGGGTATTCAGGGAATTGGTATAGCAGCCCTTGGTTGTGGGATCACCTTCATCGCCGCTCGTCAGATCGGTTCAAATCTTTCTGAGACTGACGGTATGGCTCTGACAAAAACCATCAATCTGGGTATTATTGCCTTGGTCGTGGTTGTAGGCTTGCAATTTGTCTTTGCTTTGTTCGGTGTTTATACTCCAGGGTGGTTAGAAATTGGCATTTCTGCTTTGGGAGTATTTCTGTTTGCTGGAGCATCTGTAGTCGATTTTTACATCCTGCCACGCACCTACCGCAATGACCAATACCTACCTGCGGCTTTGTCAATGTACTTAACTTACATCAACCTTTTCATCTTCATTTTGAGGCTGTTGATAGCCCTAAATGGCCGTGACTAAGGATATGTAGTAGAAAAACCAATTTTTTGTAATTTATACCGTGGTTATCAGAGGGATAACCACGGTTTTTTGTAGTTTACATGCTGAGGATAGTCCTTGCTCGCTTTCCCATTGCTTTCCGATTATGTATAATAGTTGCATGACGATGTTTCTTACAGATTCTGCCGACATCACTAGGATTCATTTCTCTTCAAGGTTAAATCTGAAGCAACGTAGCGAGTTGGGTCAGTTTTTTACTCCCGCCCCAGTTGCCCGTTTTATGGCTAGACAATTTAGTAGTCTATCGGGTCACATCAATCTTCTAGATCCTGGTGCTGGAGTTGGGTCATTAGTTGCTGCTTTTGTAGAGCAGTTATTGGCAAATCCTAACGAGGTTAAAAGTTGCTTGATAACAGCATATGAAGTTGAATCAGCCTTCATATCCTCTTTGAGGCAATGTCTTATAGAGTGTTGTACAGCTTTAAAGAGTAGAGGAATTCAAGCAAATTATTGTTTGCATGAACAAAGTTTTATAGAAGCTTTTAAAAAAATAAATTTACCACTTTTTACTACGCCATCAATCAAATTTACTCATGCAATTCTGAATCCACCTTATAAAAAAATTCACAGCCAATCAATAGAAAAGAAGATCCTTTCAAAGCTTGGAATTGAAACAGGAAATCTATATAGTGCATTTGTTTGGCTTACTATGTTACAGCTTGCCGAAGATGGAGAGATAGTTGCAATCACGCCCAGAAGTTTCTGTAATGGTACCTATTTTCGTCCTTTCCGGAAAAATTTCCTAGAAAGCATGGCGCTAAAAAAAATTCATGTTTTTGAGAGCCGTTCAGCAGCTTTTGCAGAGGATAACGTATTGCAAGAAAATATTATTTTTCATGCTAGTAAAACTAAAATTAAGCCTGATTATGTAGAAATAACTAGGAATTTTGAAACTAAATTAGATGAATTTTCAGAATTAAGATATATTCCTTACAGTAAAGTAGTTGAAGCCAATGATTCCGAGAGTTTTATTCATATTGTGACAAACTCTCTTGAAGATTCTTTGAGAGTGCAAATGGATAAATTCTCATCTACTTTGGATGAAATGGGTTTAGAAGTTTCGACGGGTCCGGTTGTCGATTTTCGTCTCAAATCGTTTTTAAGAACTTGCTTGGATGAGCAGAATGTTCCACTACTGTACCCAGAAACTGTGAAGCCAGGGAAAATTTTATTTCCACCTAGCAATCCTCGTAAGGCGATCGCAATTGAGCAAAACCAACAAACAAGCAAATGGTTAGTTCAATCAGGTTGGTACGTTTTGATCAAGCGTTTTTCTGCTAAGGAGGAAAAGCGTCGTGTTGTTGCTGCTGTCTGTTCTCCTTTAGACGCATCAGCGCTAGGTATAGAAAATCATCTTAACTACTACCATGCTAAAGGTAAGGGAATGAACCCTGACCTGGCACGAGGTTTAGCATCATTTCTCAATTCAACTTTATTTGATCATTACTTCCGGCAGTTTAGTGGACACACACAAGTCAATGCAACAGATTTGCGTAGAATTAAGTACCCTTGCAAAGATGATTTAATCAGACTAGGAAGCCAAATTGGTGATTCTCGGTTTGATCAGGAGCAACTTGATCGGGTTGTACATAAAACTTTGTCGATTATGAGCGAAGTCACAAATGCAGTTCGGGCTGCTAAACGAATTGAGGAGGCTCTTGCAATTCTCAAAGATATTTCTGCTCCAAGAGAGCAACAGAACGAACGATCAGCACTTTGCTTACTCGCATTGGCAGACATTCGACCTGAAATGCCTTGGAATAAAGCAACAGCACCAAGACGTGGAATTACAGAAATGATGGATTGGTTTCGCGATTACTATGGGAAACAATATGCACCGAATACACGCGAAACAGTTCGACGACAGACGATGCATCAGTTTGTGCAGATGGGAATAGTTGTTGAGAATCCAGATCGACCAGACCGACCAATTAATAGCCCCAAATGGTGTTATCAACTTCATCAACAAGCATTATCACTTCTGAAATCCTATGGCTCTGAGCAGTGGGAAGAGGCTTGTCGAAATTATGCTGTTTCAGTCACAAATTTATTGCAGGCGAGGAATCGCAATATACCGATGATTCCCGCAACCTTGCCTGACGGTCAAGCTATTCAACTATCATCAGGTGGACAAAATATACTAATAAAAGACATTTTGGAAAGCTTCTGTGCGAGATTTACACCTGGAGGTAGAGTTCTCTATGTGGGCGATGCCGGGGATAAGTTCATTATTAATGAAACTCAGAAATTCCGAGAAATGGGGATTGAGTTAGATCCTCACGGTAAAATGCCAGACATTGTAGTTCACTATCAACGGAAAGATTGGCTTGTATTGATAGAAGCTGTGACTAGTCATGGTCCGGTCAACTTGAAACGTCACAATGAATTAAGGCATCTGTTTCAGTCTGGTGGTAAAGGACTAGTTTTTGTTACTGCTTTTCCAAGCCGTAGGGAAATGACTCGGTATCTTGCTGAGATTTCTTGGGAAACTGAAGTTTGGGTCGCAGATCAACCTGATCATATGATTCATTTCAATGGGGAGAGATTCCTTGGCCCCTATGAAGACCCAGAGAATCGTTCTTGAAAATTCTGGTTCTAAATAGGTAACAGTACACCTAACAACACGATTGAGTGGATGGTTGAGAAATCTTGATTGTGATGCATAGTATCAGTTATTTGCCACTAATCATCTTTGAAAATCTAAAATTTCAAGTTGATCTATATCAATTGCTCCAAAATTGAGATATTTTAAAAATACGGTTAATCTATCGCTGAACAGGAGTTAAGCCGTGGTATCTCCCTCTTCTCCTTTCATAAATCATTCTAATAAAACTATCACTCGGTATTTTAAGCAGCGCTCTTTTATCCCACTTCCACCGAATATACTCTGGAAGATTGAAAAAGGAGTAGTACGAAATTTAACCTGGCATGAAGACGGTACACTTGTCACTTTAGGAATTTGGGGACTAGGAGATATCGTTGGCAGAAGTTTATCAAAAATAGAACCATATGAAATAGAATGCTTAACCAAAGTAGAAGTTAGTATTTTTCCTATAAATGAATCATATCAACTCACAGATATATTACTAGCACAGATAGAACAAGCAGAAGCATTAATGATGATTCGCAGCTATAAAACAGTAGAAATTATGCTAATCAAACTGTTGAGTTGGTTAGCTAAAAAGTTTGGTCGTGCAGTAGAAACTGGACAATTAATTGATTTACGTCTAACTCATCAGGACATTGCAGAAATGTTAAATTCAACTCGCGTGACGATTACAAGAGTTCTCACTAATTTAGAAGAAAGAGGATTAATTCACCGTCTACCTTTACATCGAATTGTGCTGAAAGAAGAACAGATATGGCACTATGAGATATAGGAGCATGATTCGTATTTAGCTTAATCCGACAGAAGCCCCAGAAGCCCCACACTGAAGCTGTACTCATGTCAGTGTTAGGATGAATGGTGGGACAAAAACGAGATACCCCTTGACCATTTCAAACCGTAGGTTTGACTCTTAGTGGGGTAGTTGAGTTTTTGTCAACTTCTGAAATTTTTAACGAGTCAATCAATTCATCAATTACTTGAGTCATCGTTTTTTCTGGTAAAACTACTAATGCATTTATGTAATAAACATCTCCAAAATAGTATATTTTGTGGTAAAAGAACGTCAATAGAAGTT
>NZ_JCACKS010000122.1:0-6738 GCF_059505505.1 Pelatocladus sp.
ATCCACCCTGCCGATCCTTGTTCTACCAGTTCATAAATTTGGCGAAGGTATTGTATTGAGCAAGATTAATATTGGCAGTTTGAACGAGAATATTCACTCTTGAGGTTGATGATACTAGCTTTTGGCAGCATCACAAAAAAAATAGATAAGATATATGATGATAAACTGACAAACTGTCTAATCAGCTAGCAATGGCTGAGGTTGAAACAATCAATAAAATTCTCAAATCAATGGATAGAAGGTCGTTTTTACAAGGTGGTACGACATTAGCACTGGCGCAGATGTTAATTGGGTGTAGTGGAAATAAACAAACAACCTTGAGTGTTAAGTTGTTGAAAGGTTCTATTCCTGGTCAGGTGGTTAATCAGTTTCGTCGCAATTTGCAAAAGGGAGTAAACTTAAATTTTGCTCCAGTAGAGCAGCTACAGAGTTTATTTGAGGAATTACAAAGTTGGTACAATCAATCTCAGGCAACTCCTAAGCAGCGATTGAGTTTTAATCTTCCCTTTGGCTCATCACAAAAACCTCAGATTGCTGACTTAGTGACATTGGGAGATTATTGGCTGAAAGCATCAATTGAAAAAAAACTAATTCAACCACTAGAAGTAGGACAACTAAAACAGTGGAAGTTATTACCGCAACCTTGGCAAGAATTAGTCACACGCAACGATCAAGGATTTCAGGACGCTAAAGGAAAAGTATGGGCTGCTCCCTATCGTTGGGGTAGTACAGTTATAGTTTATCGTCGTGATAAATTTCAAAAATTAGGTTGGACTCCAACAGACTGGAGTGATTTATGGCGGAGTGAACTACGCGATCGCATTTCCTTACTTGATCAACCGCGAGAAGTAATTGGTTTAGTATTAAAGAAGTTGGGAAAATCTTACAATACAGAAAATTTAGATGCAATTTCTGGCTTAGAGGCAGAATTAAAGGCTTTAAATCAACAAGTCAAATTTTACGATTCTACAAAATATTTAGAACCGCTCATTCTTGGTGATACTTGGTTAGCAGTAGGTTGGTCTGATGATGTTTTACCAGTAATTACCCGCTATCCACAACTTGCTGTGGCGACTCCTGTGTCTGGAACAGCATTGTGGGCGGATGTATGGGTAAAACCTGTGGGTGTTAAGCCAGAAAACTTAGCTGATCAATGGATTGATTTTTGCTGGAAACCAAATGTTGCTGAACAGATTTTGATTCTTACCAAAACCAATTCACCAATTCCTGTAAAAGTAAAACCGTCTAATATCCAAGAACAATTACAGAATTTCTTATTAAATCAAGATGACATTTTCGTGAAAAGTGAGTTTTTGCTACCTTTACCTCTGGCAGTAGCTGATCAATATAAATCATTATTTGCGAAAATCAAGAGCTAATGTAATCTCAATACAGTTCGGTTAAGGATTTTTCGTCATAATTTTGGGATTGTACCAGACCCGATATATCGCGTCTGGTACAGGATTTAAATGTTAATCGATTTGTTTTAGGCGAACCATATTGATACTAAATTCAGCTTAAGCAGACTGCTTGATTTGTTTGAGTCGTACTAAGACACAAAGAAGAAATTGCTTATTTCTCTATAAATTTAATTGTTATTTGCGTTCGCTTTCACATTTATGTAAATATTGTCTTATTTATAAGAAACATTTAAGTATTTCCAACAAATGCTTAAATGTTTTTTATAGATCACAAAGCTATCATAAGAAAGGTTTAAGTTTTTCTAATAAATGCTTAAATGTTTTTTATAGATCATTAAGTCATCATAAGAAAAGTTAAAGCATTTCTAACAAATGCTTGAATGTTTTCTATAGATCAGACAATTTTTGTGATTAACCTTAATTTAGTAAGTGCATAGACACGTGGTACTTCTTGGGGGAACATCCCAATTTTTTCAATATACCGCTAAAAATTTAAACCCTTATACCAATTATTCGTGAAGCTGCTTGGTATTAGCTAATAGTGCAATTCGTCTTTATAAGACTCAGATAAATGAAACTGCTAAGTAAGTCGGTTGGAATAAATCGATCTATGTTAAGCAATGTAAAATTATTGTAATCTAGTTCGTTGTAAGGACTTTAGTCCTAAAAGAAGGACTAAAGTCCTTACTACAAACCTTTAATTATTTACGCCGTTCTACTTAATATATCTAAAAAGAATTTCCTAATTTCCTAACCCAAAATTGCTTTGAGAATTTATTTCTATCCTACACAAGGATGGATTTGTTTTAAAATTACATGTATAGCTTGCTAAACGTTCCTGTTGATAATTAAAAATGCGGATGTTGTAACCATAAGTTCTAGCAATATCTCCCAAACCATTTACAAAATCGTAACGATCAAGATAATCTAGTAAACTCCAGATTTGTTGATTTACTATCACATCTACTCGCGCAGGTTGATGATTATTGAATGGATAAGCAATCCAGTTATCTAGGAGTTTCTTTTCGGAAGTTTCTTTAATCCACCATAAACTCGGAACACTTAACTGTCCTTGATCAATGGTATTTGCTGTCATCACAGAACTTTGAGGATTGGTCAATAAATCTAATTCTAAGGGTGCATCAGAAGGCTTGGGAATTGATGGAATTTCTGCTAGTGATGGTTGGTAAAATAAGCAAGAAATTGTAGTTAGACAGGTTCCTAAAATTAGAGCAAACTTGTGCATAAATTTATTGATTGTTGCTCATCAAGAGTTGATTTTGAGGGCTGAAGCCCTCAAAATAGGATTTGAACTTACCATCACTGACTAGGGACTTTGGAACAAAGCTTGAAAGCGTTCATCAGAACTAATGTTGTCAAAATCTGCGTGAGTTTTGATGATTTCTAAGTATTCTGGACAGAGGTTAATTGCTTGCTCCAATTTGACAATTGCGACTGGAATGTTATTTTTTTGAGCATAACAACGAGCTTTATTGTACCAAATCACAGGGTCTTTTGATTGCAATTGTGCAGCTTGATCGTAGCAAGCGATCGCATCATCATAATTTTCTAGATTTTCCCAAGCTATACCTTTGTTTAACCAAGCTTTGTAGTAATTAGGTTGAATAGACAAAACCCGATCAAAGCTCTTGATGGCTTTTTGATAATTTTTCCATTCATTCAAAGTTACGCCTCTGTTAAACCAAGCCATCACATTATCAACGTTGAATTCGATGGCGCGATCGTAACTATTGAGAGCCTCTTCATAGCGTCTGAGTTCTCTTTGAGCATTACCTTTGTTGTTCCAAGCCCAATAGGCGTCTGGTTGTAACTTCAAACATTGGTTAAAGCTGACAATTGCTTGTTGGTACTGTTGTAAGTCACACAAAGTCAAACCGCGATTGTGCCAAACAGTCGAAGCATTGGGGTTAAACTCAATTGCACGATCAAAGCTGTTGAGTGCTTCTTGGTGTTGTTCTAGCTTCCCTAGAGCAATAGCTCGATTATGCCAAACCCAACAATCATTGGTGCGTAACTTCAGCATCTCGTCAAAACAAGCGATCGCGTCTTGGTGACGACCCAACGAACCCAATGCAAAACCTTTTTGGAACCAAGCTTCTGGATAATCTGGCTTACATTTGAGTGCGGTGTCAAGAATGGCGATCGCGACTTCAAATTCTTGAGCCTTATTGCGTCGGAGTCCTTGCTGGAAAAAAAACTCTGCTTCCACGTTGAGAGTCAGCTTAAACGAGTTTGGCATCATACCCTAGAATGATTTTTTCTTTAATTTTTTAAAAACAATAACATAACTTAATAGCTAAATTCGCAAAATTAATTACAGTCATTGCGAGCGAACATTTCGCTACCCTTCGGGAACGCAAGGGTGAACGCTGCATTCGCAATGACATTGTGTCATTTACAAACAATTGTGGGTTTGACACCTTTAATGAATTACAGAACCACGAGTTACGCCTAGCTGATTTTGCAACTTTAACTCGCGCCAAAGTTGGGAACCTGTGATTTCACCCTTCAGCAATTGTTGATAATGTTGTATCGTTTGAGTTACGTAATTAGGAGACTCATTAACAAATTCAATCCGGAAGTTACATAAACCCAACTCTATTAAACGCTGTACATACTCTGCACCTGTTTGGGCTATCCCGTTAAATACCGTATTACGACAACCAGCATCAGCATGAAGGATGTGTTCTGTACCAATGCGATCCCGCAGTTTTACTTCATATTTTTCACACGGTCGTCCACAATTACGAAAGTCTGT
Organism: Pelatocladus sp.; assembly: GCF_059505505.1. NCBI lineage: Bacteria > Bacillati > Cyanobacteriota > Cyanophyceae > Nostocales > Hapalosiphonaceae > Pelatocladus > Pelatocladus sp. The sequence goes on from NZ_JCACKS010000122.1 coordinate 4,201, forward strand.
TCCAGTAGATAAAAAGGCACAAAATACACAATGTTCCATGTGAAACATCGGCATATGTTGATGGATCGTCACCTCAAACCAATCAGGAGGACTACTTTTAAGTAGATCTTCAAGTTGATTGATATTTAAATCGTAGGAAGCACTCAGGCGTTCTAAATTAAAGTGGTTTTTAAATAAATCTGCCGTGAGAGGATTAGCAATATTAAGAGAAAAATCTCCGATACAGCGATCGCGCCCAAAAAATTCTAGGTGGTCATAATTCCGCACCAGATAGCCATCCGCCTCACACGAACGCACTTGCTGCAAAATCCAATTTTCTCCAGGCTTAGTAATTCGAGGTGGTGCAACCCAGATGCTAGGACTAGCAGAAGGTAAAGAATCAATTTCTCTCCCATGTCCCCCTTGTCCTTTCTCTCTTCCTTGGCGTACCATCTCCACCGCTTCACGATACTTGCGGGGATCTTCAAATTCACAGTAGATAGTATTAACGTCTGCTGCGAGTGCTGCTTGTAGTTGTTTAAGATTGCGTACTAACACAATTAAGTTAGGAGTTGAGGAAGCACAAAAGCGAGGAAGCCCAGAAACAGGAAGTAAGTCTGAAACAGAAGCGCTTGGATTGATTTGCCAACGCTTGGGTTTTCTTCGCAGTTTCTCCAATTGGGTAACTATTTCCCGTCGCATCCGATTTAACTCACTCACGGGTAGCATCAATTCACCAGTGAGGTTATTTGTCAAGTTGCCTAAGCAAAAAGGAGTATTACCCAGACGACCGAATTGTTCTTGTAAACGTTCTGGAGTTAGGGGTTTAGTGTGTGCTGCTACTAGTGGTGTTGTAGATTCTACGTGAGCAACATGACCAAGTTCATCATGAGCGATCGCCACTAAATTTTGTCCAACTTCCCCATGTACTTCAATATTAATTGGGCGCTGAAACTGCGGTACATCCCCTGCAAAACTCTGTCGTAATTGCTTATCAAGTTCCGGATCGCTAGTTTTCCAAACCTTATCACCCACATGCACTCGCCGCCAATTCAAATCTCGTCGTCCAAAGGTTAAGAGAGTTTCTTTTCCCTTTTTTTCTACCGCATAGATGCGTCCGCCTTCCTCCTTAGCCTCTGGATGACCGCAGTCAAACACAACACCATCTCCTGGTTTGACAGGTGCTTCTAACTTCAGGCTCACTTTTTCATTATGAATTCGGATTACCTCTCCCAAATAAACTCCCCGCTTTTTCCCAAAGCGAGCATGAACCAATTCCTGATTGTTAATTCCACGGTACCAGCCAGTATAAATTCCTCGTGAAAAAGCCATCTCCAAGTTGTAGCGTTCCTCCGAAGAAGTGGAGTAATTCTCCGTATCCCCATGTCCCCCCTGTCCCCCCTGTCCTCCTTGTCTTCTTGTCTCCTCTTCCTCTTCCAACTCCACCATCATCCGATCCAACGCTTGCCGATAAACACGAGTCACATTAGCAACATACTCTGGAGACTTCAATCGCCCTTCAATCTTGAGACAAGCTACACCCGACTTCACTAAATCAGGCAAAATCTCTAACCCTGCCAAATCTTGGGGACTGAGGAGATATTTTCTATCTCCCAAATTCATAACTTCCCCATCTACAATTAATTCATAAGGCATTCGGCAAGCTTGGGCGCATTCACCCCGGTTAGCAGAACGTCCCCCTAATGCTTCACTCGTCAAACATTGTCCAGAGTAAGCTACACATAAAGCACCGTGAACAAAGACTTCTAAAGGTAGCGAAGCGCCTCTGTATGCTAACTGGCTTTGAATTTTATTGATCTCGTGGAGAGAACATTCACGGGCAAGCACAACTAAATTACACCCTAAAGATTCCGCAAATTCCACACCAGCAGCACTCGTAATGCTCATCTGGGTGGAGACATGAATTGGAAAATCAGGTGATAGGTGACGAATGAGACGACAAATTCCGATATCTTGCACGATAACTGCATCTACACCCGCCGCAATCATCGAGCGAATATATTGTTGTGCTTCTCTGAGTTCTTGAGGAAAAATCAGCGTATTAAGAGTGACATAACCTTTGACACCACGACTATGCAGGTACTCCATTAATTCTGGTAAGTCAGCCTCAGTAAAATTTTCCGCCCGCATCCGCGCATTGAACCGATCCAAACCGAAATAAATTGCATCTGCACCATTTTCAACAGCAGCATTTGCACATTCCCAATTACCAGCAGGAGCGAGAAGTTCGGGAAATTGGAGTTTGGGTGAGGTGGTTTCGGAAATTTGTAGGCGATCGGCTTTCATCTTCACTAAGGCAGGATAGAGGATACCTTAGTGATTTTATCGTTGCCTGGGGGATGGTGTACAAAACAGGAGGAACGGAAGAATCGTCAATCAGAAATCCTCAGCTTTAATGTCACTTCACCAGAAGCTGGTTCTGTCCACAATCTTCTTGTTCCGTTTTGATCGGTTGCTACTATACTTCCTTCTATCTTGGATTGCTTATTAAACATCTCCAAAATAGTATATTTTGTGGTAAAAGAACGTCAATAGAAG
>NZ_JCACKS010000123.1:0-6702 GCF_059505505.1 Pelatocladus sp.
AACTTCTATTGACGTTCTTTTACCACAAAATATACTATTTTGGAGATGTTTATTTAGTAACACCAACCAGAGATTAGCAAGTAGGTGAGATCAAATTTTAATTAAAGATGGTTGACCTTTTGAAGAAACAGTAATTGCTATATTCTTAAAGTTCGATTCTTACAGCATAGGTCAAGCATGTTGAAAAACGATAAATGGATTATTGAACAAGCTAAATTGGGGATGATTGCTCCCTTTGAAAGTTCTCTAGTCCGCCAAATAGATGATAGACGAGTTATTAGCTATGGGTTGTCCAGCTACGGATACGACTTGAGACTAGCTCCAACAGATTTTCGTGTTTTTAGACACATTCCAGGTACGGTCGTTAATCCTAAACGGTTTAACCCTGATAACTTGGAACGTATTCCACTACAAACTGATGAAGATGGGTCTTTTTTCATCATTCCAGCAAATTCATATGCATTGGGTGTCTCGTTGGAGCGATTGCGTATTCCTCCTAACATTACAGTTATTTGTATTGGAAAATCTACGATGGCACGTTGTGGGATTATTGCGAACATAACACCTGCCGAAGCCTCATGGGAAGGCTACTTAACCTTAGAATTTAGTAATGCCTCTAGTGCGGACTGTCGAATTTATGCTAATGAAGGTGTCCTGCAACTTCTCTTCTTTGAAGGAGAGCCATGTCAAACAACTTACGCTGATCGCTTTGGAAAGTATCAGGATCAACCTCAAACTGTAACTCTTGCCAGGGTTTAATAATTTAACATTACGCTATTCATCCCCACCCTGCTACGCTGAGGGTGGGGATGAATAGCGGGAAATTGTGAAAACCTCTCAAGCGTATTTGTAGCTTGCTTCCCGTAGGGTACGTAGTTCAAACAGTGCAGAGAGGATTTGAGCAATTTCCAATTATTCGTTTGGTACTTCTTGAGATTTTATATATTGCTTGATTCTTTCAATTGGTGCGCCACCTGTAGAAGCAACATATCTTGCTTCTAAAGAACTGGGGTAAAGACCTTTATCCCTTCCACTTTACCCCAGTTTTTACCCCAGAAATGCTGATTGGGGTAAAAACCTTTACCTTACATTTTTACCCCAGTTTTACCCCAGTTCTTTATCCAAACTACCCAAAATAACCCCAAAAATCTCTTAAGGCTTGGAAAACCAGACCTTTTACGTCCAACAAAAAAGGGCTTCCAAGCCCTGAAATACTTGATTTTATTAAAGGCGGCACCCGGATTTGAACCGGGGGATGGAGGTTTTGCAGACCTCTGCCTTACCACTTGGCTATGCCGCCACATTTACAGGTTTCCATCATACCAAAATTTAATAGAGAATTGCACCCCCAAAATCATAAATTTTTTGAGGATGAATAAAGCCTAAATTTTTACTTCATCAGCGAAACTTTGCCAACGAACAAAGTAAAACGGGCCAGCGACAGATCCCCAAATATGTTCATCAGTTTCTGGATCACGTCCCCGATCAAGGCTAATAAATTTTTCTTCGTTAATCTCAAACTCGCTATCAAGGTAAGTTTTGTAACCTTTACGAAAGACAATACAGGTTTTTCCTGGCTCTACCCTGCCTTTGAAGCCATTGCCAATCCATTCTACAATCATGTTGCAGCCTGGTAATTTTTCCAAATCATCGGTGGTTATTGTTTTTAGGCGTTCGACGTTACGAGATGCACCGTAGAATCTTTCTTCTTGTTTAACGGTGTAGTTTTCGATCACAATGTGATCTTCTGCACTCAGCAACTTTAATACTCGCATCCGATAAGGATCATTAAGCATGTAATCATAAGCTTGCTCAACAAAAAAACTTACCCCTGATAGCACTTCCAAGGGAAGGGGACGCATACACACACGTATATGAGCGTAAAAAGGTGGATTTTCAAAAGCTTGTTCTTGATTGCTAAAGTCTGCTGCCATTAAGCGAGCTAAGGTAGCAATATCTGTAGAGCTAGTCATTACAAAAAATACACTACTTGTTTAAAATTTATCTACAAGTATTTTAAAACTTTAAGTACGCTTTCCCATGTCTTAGCTTTTAGATGATTGTGTCAGCTACCAAAAATATAGCAATCCGTGTAGGAGTTGTGAAACTTGAGAAAGCCAGATCTCCGACAAGTTCTGCGGATACAACTGGCAAATTAATTCATATTATTGTGCTGCCAAATACTCATACAATTGCCAACGTGCGTCTACTTCTGCTTGCGCTTGTTGTAGCAGACGTTGAGCAAGTTCGGGTTTACTCTTGACAAGCATTTTGAAGCGATTCTCTTGATACATTGATGTTTCTAGTGATTGTTTGGGCGATCGCATATCCAATTGCAAAGGATTTTTACCCTGTTCTCGCAACTCTGGGTTATAGCGATAGAGCAACCAACGACCTGATTCTACCAAAGCTTTTTGGTTATTCATGGCTGTGGTCATATTAATGCCGTGTGCTATGCAATGACTGTAAGCAATAATCAGTGATGGGCCATTGTAGGCTTCGGCTTCTAAAAATGCTTTCAGTGTTTGATCATCTTTAGCGCCTAACGCTACACTCGCTACGTAGACATTACCGTAGCTCATTGCCATTAATCCTAAATCTTTCTTGGCAGCAGGCTTACCACTAGCGGCAAATTTCGCGATCGCAGCTCGTGGAGTTGCTTTAGAAGATTGTCCACCTGTGTTGGAATATACTTCTGTATCCATGACTAGGATATTCACATTCCGACCACTGGCCAGCACATGATCTAATCCACCAAAGTCAATATCATAAGCCCAACCGTCACCACCAACAATCCAGACACTCTTTTTGACAAGATAATCAGCCAACAATTTTAGATTTTGGATTTTGGATTTTAGATTGGAGTTGGATTGAGAATTGAGTATTTCATCTAATCGCTGTTTGAGCAATTCTACTCTTTGTCTTTGCTCATAGATATCTGCTTCGGTTTGTTGAGGTGCATTGAGAAGAGATTGAACCAAATCCTGAGAAATTAACCCGATTCCCATACTCTGTGACAAGCCGCTTGCGGGTCTACGCGTAGCGTCTCCTCTGGAGAATCCCTGATCCTCAATCCCTAATTTCTGCAATAGTTCCGCAGCATATTCAGCATGTTTATCCAAAGATAAGCGAAAACCAAAACCAAATTCGGCGTTATCTTCAAATAAACTATTAGACCATGCTGGGCCTCTACCTTCAGAATTTTTAGTCCAAGGAGTTGTTGGGAGATTACCACCGTAAATCGAAGAACAACCAGTAGCGTTGGCGATCATCGCGCGATCGCCAAATAATTGTGTCAGTAGTTTCAAATAAGGTGTCTCGCCACAACCAGCACAAGCACCCGAAAATTCAAACAATGGTTCTTGCAGTTGTTGTTGGCGAATTTGGTTTAATTTTAGTTGGCGTCGGTCAGGATTTGGTAAATTTAAAAAGAAATTCCAGTTTTCCCGTTCTTGCTCACGTAAAGGTAGCTGCGGTTTGAGATTAATTGCTTTAGTTTCTGGCTGCAATTTATTTTTCGCAGGACAAATTTCAACACAGATACCGCATCCCGTACAATCTTCTGGTGCTATTTGAATCGTAAATTTCTGTCCCGCAAAGTCTTTATCTTTGGCATTGATAGACTTAAATGTTAGCGGAGCATTTGTTAATTCACTTTGTGCATAAATCTTACTGCGAATTGCGGCATGGGGACAAACCATCACACACTTGCTGCATTGTACACAGACATCAGCTTCCCAAACCGGAATTTCTAGTGCGACATTGCGTTTTTCCCATTGAGAAGTACCTGTGGGAAAAGTTCCATCAGCAGGTAAAGCACTTACAGGTAAATCATCCCCTTCCCACCTCATAATTTTGCCTAAGACTTCTCGCACAAACTCAGGCGCACTTTCAAGATTTTGGATTTTAGATTCTATATTTTGGATTTCTACCTGTTGTGGAACATCGACTTTCTGCAAGTTTTCTAGCGTCTGATCTACCGCTTGCAGATTCATGCGGACAACTTCCGCACCTTTTTTACCATATGTCTTTTCAATAGCTTGCTTGATTTTGGCGATCGCTTCTTCTTGGGGTAAAACTCCTGCTAAGGCAAAGAAGCATACTTGCATAATAGTATTAATGCGTCCACCCATGCCACTATCACGGGCGACTTGAGTCGCATTGATAACGTAAAATTTTAGTTGTTTGCTAATAATTTGCTGCTGTACTTTCGCTGGTAAATTTTCCCAGACAGTATCAGCATCATAAGGACTATTCAGTAAAAAAGTTGCCCCAGATATGGCATCTTTCAGCATATCTACTCGATCTAAAAATACCCATTGATGGCAACCAATAAAATTCGCTTTACCAATAAGATAAGTAGAGCGAATTGGCTTCGGACCAAAACGCAGGTGAGAAACTGTCATCGAGCCAGATTTCTTGGAATCGTAAACAAAATAACCTTGGGCGTAGTTGTCGGTTTCTTCACCAATAATTTTGATTGAGTTTTTATTTGCACCCACCGTCCCATCAGAACCCAAGCCATAAAACATGGCTCTAACAACGTGGTTTGGTTCAGTTGAAAAATTGGAGTCAAAACTTAGGGAAGTATGATTAATATCGTCATTAATACCAATAGTAAAGTGATTTTGCGGTTGTGATTGGGCAAGATTATCAAAAATAGCCTGTACCATTGCCGGGGTAAACTCTTTAGAAGAAAGACCATAGCGACCACCGATAATTGTTGGGGTGTAGGGAGTGTGGGGAGTGTGGGGAGTGTGGGGAGAAAAATTACTTCCTTGTCCCTCTTGTCTCCTTATTCCTTCATGAATAGCAGTGACAACATCAAGATACAACGGTTCCCCGGCTGAACCTGGTTCTTTACTGCGATCTAGAACTGCGATCGCTTTTGTGGTTTTTGGTAATACTTGAATAAATCTTTGAACATCAAAAGGGCGATATAATCTGACTTTGACAACACCGACTTTTTCACCACGGGTATTAAGATAATCTACTGTTTCATGGACTGTTTCACAACCAGAACCCATGAGGACAATCACGCGATCAGCATCGCCTGCACCATAATATTCGTAAATTTGGTAATGTCGTCCCGTGCGTTCCCCAAATTTGTCCATGACTTGCTGGACTATTTCTGCACAAGCATTGTAGTAGGGGTTAGCACGTTCGCGGGCTTGGAAATAAACATCGGGGTTTTGGGCGGTTCCCCGTAATACAGGGTGATCTGGAGTTAAAGCACGGGTGCGATGGGCTAAAATGAATTCTTCATCAATGAGCGATCGCAAATCATCATCTTCTAGTAACTGGACTTTCTGAATTTCATGGGAAGTCCGAAAACCATCAAAAAAGTGCATAAACGGCACTCGCGCCGCCAAAGTTGCAGCTTGAGCAATCAGCGCAAAATCATGAGCTTCCTGCACAGACGAAGAACACAGCAACGCAAACCCAGTACCACGGGCTGCCATCACATCGCTGTGATCGCCAAAAATCGATAAAGCATGGGTAGCTAAAGAACGAGCAGCAACATGAATCACTGCACTAGTTAATTCTCCAGCAATTTTGTACAAATTAGGGATCATCAACAATAATCCCTGGGACGAGGTGAATGTGGTAGTTAAAGAACCTGTTTGTAGCGCCCCATGTACAGCCGCAGCTGCTCCACCTTCACTCTGCATCTCAACTATACTGGGAACAGTATCCCACAAATTACGGCGATTTGACGCTGACCAAGCATCAGCCCATTCACCCATCGCTGAAGAGGGAGTGATGGGATAAATGGCTATGACTTCACTTAAACGATAAGCAACACGGGCTACAGCCTCATTCCCATCAATGGTTGCAAAGGTTGTGTGCATTATTTCCTCCTGCAAGCTACCCCCAAAATTCAGGATGGTTGGCGTAGAGACGTAGCATTGCTAAGTCTCTACATTTCACCAGTCATACTAATTTTTGTTCAGCTACATGTTATCTCATTCGGAAAAATGCTTTGATTTGTATTAATTAATAATGTACTCAACTACAAAGAATAATATTTAATTAGTATTTCATCACATCTCGAAAAAAATAGGGGGTATAGGTTCGAGAATTAATTGAATGAAAAAAATTTGTGCAGATGATTTTTCACCAACTTACAGGCGATCGCAAATTCCAATTCTCAATATGGATGGGGTTTAATTGCATTAATTTAGACAGATGTTTCAGTAAACACTATCTCATACAACGACATTTGAAACTCGTTATTTGCAAGCGATCGCATTTGCAATAATGGTTCAGCCATCGGCGGATTAGCATTCATTTTGGCGTATTCTTGTTGAGAACTCCACAACCCATAATTAATAGCACGAGCGCCATCGAGCGATCTATGAAAGTGAGTTGTAATTAATCCAGATTGTCCTGATATTTGTCGGATTGCTTCTGCGGTGAACTCCAGAAAACGAAGTTGATGAGCAGGATTTTTTAATTTAAAGATTCCAAAATTGATCAACTGACCCTTACCAGCTGTGATTTGCATTTGACTATCAGCAGGTTCACTCATGAAAATTTCGTAGAGATGGGAATCTGGAGCTAAGAATCCTGTAATTTGCATTACTAGAGAAATATCTCGATGGTTAATATATGCATCGTAATCTGCTTGTTGCTGCCATTGCACATAATAAACATCTCCAAAATAGTATATTTTGTGGTAAAAGAACGTCAATAGAAGTT
>NZ_JCACKS010000124.1:0-6685 GCF_059505505.1 Pelatocladus sp.
CCCTTGCAATACCTGTCTGATACTAATCCGCGTCTCTCTAAAAGAGCCGCACCCAAATCAATTTGTGGGTGAACGAGGTGTCAGACCCACCATTCGCCAGCTGTATCCTAAGAGAAGTCGGGGATCTTATCTCTCACGCAGCACTTCAGCAAAAACACTAATAATAATCTCCAAAAACTTGAGCATAAATTCAATTTTATGTGAAATTTGCTGATGCAAAATGAAATTCGATTAAGACAAACTAGCTCTAAAAGCATTTATGAGGAGTATAGCTATGTCTCGTAAAAAACGCACATCCCGCGTCTTAGAAAAATCCGAATTAAGAATCTCTGGACTCAAAGCAATTGATCCAACTATGGATTTTGGTGATGCTCGCAATTTGCAAAATATGACACAACTAATCGAGCAATACCGTACCAAGATTGATGCTTATAATACTGCTTTAGCTGTGATTGACTCTTCCAGAACAGAGATGAAAGAGTTAGAAAAAAAATTGGGTGATCTTTCAGAGAAAATGCTCATTGGTGTAGCTTTTAAGTATGGCAAAGACAGCCTGGAATATGAAATGGCTGGTGGTGTTCGTAAAAGCGATCGCATCCACAGAAGCTCTGTCAGCCGTATAAAAGGTACTACAGAGGAAATGTCTGTTAGTCAATAGTCATTTGTCAATAGTCATTTGTCAATAGGGAACAGGGAATAGACAATAGGCAATAATCTTTAGTTATTCTCCGCGTCCCCGTGTCTCCTTGTCCTCCCACACTTCCCACACCTCCCTATCTCCCCACCTCCCTGTTTCCGATTTTCAAAAATATTTAGAAATAAACTGATAATCTGATGTAGTTAAAATTATTTGTAATCAGTATTTTTTATAAAACTTAATTTAACAGTGAAAAAAATATTAATCATATCAGCAAACCCCAAGAATACATCTAAGCTGCGCTTGGATGAAGAGGTGCGGGAAATCGAAACGGGATTACAACGGTCTAAAGGACGTGAACAATTTGAAATTATCTGCAAATGGGCGGTGCGTACTGACGATTTGCGTCGTGCTTTACTAGATTATGAACCACAAATAGTGCATTTTTCTGGACATGGGGCTGGCGCTCAAGGCTTGGCGTTAGAAAATAATGTTGGAGAAATGCAACTAGTCAGTACAGAATCTCTCGCCAGACTATTCAAATTTTTTCAAGATCAAGTCGAGTGTGTATTCTTTAACGCCTGCTACTCTGAAGATCAAGCCGAAGCAATTCACCAACATATTAATTATGTGATTGGTATGAACCAGAAAATTGGGGATCGAGCAGCGATTGAATTTGCAGTTGGCTTTTATGATGCTTTGGGTGCAGGTAGAACTTATGAAGAAGCATACGAATTAGGTTGTGCTTCTATTGATTTAGAAGGAATTCCAGAGTCTTCAACTCCAATTTTAAAAAGCCCAGGTAATATTTACAAACCTAGAAATTCTCATGCGCCTAATGTTTTCTCAGAACAAGGGCGAGGTGAAGTAGAAGATCGGGGCGATCGCAATACAATTCATCTATCAAAAAAACCAGAACAGGTAACGCTTACCCCCACAACCTCAGATTTTCCTCTTGAACAACCAGAGGGACAAGTACCTTTGGATTCTGCTTTTTATGTCGAACGTCCACCAATTGAAAGTGACTGTTACGAAGCAATTGTGAGAACTGGTGCTTTGATTCGTGTGAAAGCACCCAGACAAATGGGTAAAAGTTCACTGATGAGGCGAATTCTGCACCACGCTGAACAACAAGGTTATCAGACTGTGTGCATCAATTTCCAGGAAGCAGATGCTGAATTTCTCAATAGTTCGGAGAAATTTTTACAGTGGTTTTCTGCTAGCATCACCTACGGGTTGAATTTATCAGATAAGTTAGCTGATTATTGGAAAGGCATTTTAGGAAGTAAAAATAAGTGTACTAATTATTTCCAACGGTATTTATTAAACGAGATTGACACCCCCATAGCCTTGGGTTTAGATGAAGTTGATGAAGTTTTCAAACATCCCGAAATTGCCCAAGAGTTTTTTGGATTGCTGCGTTCCTGGCACGAAAAGGCAAAAAATGAACCTATCTGGCAAAAACTGCGGCTGGTAATTGTACATTCCAAAGAAGTTTATATTCCTCTCAATATCAACCAATCACCTTTTAATGTTGGTTTACCGATAGAACTACCAGAATTTACGCAAGTTCAAGTGCAGAATTTAATACAAAAACATGGTCTGAGTTGGAGTAATTCTGAAGTTGATCAACTCATGCGCCTATTTGGTGGTCATCCTTACTTAGTGCGGGTAGCATTGTATCAAATTGCGCGTCGGCGTATGACCTTAGAGAAACTACAACAAATCGCGCCCACAGAAGAAGGCCCCTACAGCGATCATCTGCGTCGCCACTTGTTGAATATCGAAAATGATGACAACTTGTTGGCAGCAATTACACAAGTGATGACAGCAAATTCACCAGTAGATGTGGGAACAACTGAAGCATTTCAACTGCGTAGCATGGGGTTAGTCAAACTCCAAGGAAATGATGTCATGCCGTTGTGTGATTTGTATCGTAAATATTTTTGCGATCGCCTGAACATTAATTAGGAGGCAGAAGGCAGAAGGTAGAAGGAAAAGTAACAGATGAGCCAATACCACTATCAAGTCGGGGGTAGTCTTCCCCAAGATGCCCCAACCTACGTTACTCGTCAAGCTGACAAAGAGTTGTACGCAAGCTTAAAATCAGGTGATTTTTGTTACGTTCTTAACTCCCGGCAAATGGGTAAATCTAGCTTGCGGGTACAGGTAATGCAACGTTTGCAATCAGAAAGAGTAGCCTGTGCTGTAATTGATATTACCTCGATTGGTACGGCAGATATTACACCAGAGCAGTGGTACGCTGGCGTCATTGATACTTTAATTGGTAGTTTCAGTCTTTACACCACTTTTGATTTAGAAACTTGGTGGACAGAAAATAATTTAATCTCACCAGTCCAGAAACTAAGCAAGTTTTTTGAGACGATCTTACTAGAAGCAATTACTACAGATATAGTTATTTTTATTGATGAAATTGACAGTATTCTGAGTCTGCCATTTCATACCGATGATTTTTTTGCCGTCATTCGCGATTGTTATAATCGTCGGGCAGATAAACCAATTTATAACCGCCTGACGTTTGCAATTTTGGGCGTATCTACTCCTTCAGACTTGATTCAAGATCGGCGACGCACACCGTTTAATATTGGTAGAGCAATTGATTTAACTGGGTTTGAACCGCAGGAAACAGAACCACTGGCGCGGGGATTCGAGGATTTTTGTGATCCGCAAGCGATGATGTTGGCTGTGCTGTATTGGACTGGGGGACAACCGTTTTTAACGCAAAAGGTTTGTAAACTGGTGTTGCAAGCAGCCAAAGATTTGTCAGAACAGAAACATCAAGAAAGTGAAAGTGAGAAATGTAAAGAACCGCGTCCTCATGCTGCGATGTCTTCTCTATCAGCAGTACCAAATCCCTCTAATTTTGTCAGTTGCGTAGTGCGTCAGCGCATCATCGAAAACTGGGAAGCACAGGACGAACCCGAACACCTGAGAACAATCCGCGACAGAATCATGCGAAGTGGTGAACAGCGTACTGGGAGATTATTGGGATTATGTCAGCAAATTGTTCAGTCTCCTGACGGGATTCCCGCCGATGATAGCCCCGAACAAACAGAACTGCGTCTGACAGGATTAGTAGTTAAACGCGATGGGAAGTTACGAATTTATAATCGCATTTATGCAGAGGTGTTTCAACAAGAATGGTGCAATAAGCTACTAGCAAAATTGCGCCCCTACGCAAACATACTAGATGCTTGGGTAGAATCTGACCGTGAGGATGAATCGCGTTTGTTGCGGGGACAGGCTTTGCGAGATGCCCAAACCTGGGCAGCAGGTAAAAGCTTAAGTGATGTAGATTACCAGTTTTTAGCAGCCAGTCAGGAATTAGAACAGCGAGATGTCCAGAAGCGACTGGAAGCCGAAGCAGAGGCAAAAAAGATTTTAGAAATAGCGAACCGCAAAGCAAATCAACGGATTCACATTGGTTCTGTAGTATTGGGCATAACTTTGGTAGGAGCAGTAATATCAGGGATACTTGCTGGATTAAATACTAAGAAATTGCAGCTAGCCCAAGAAGGAACACGCTTGGAAAGGTCAGGAAACACCGATATAGCGCGATTTGAATTTGACCGAGTGGGGGCTTTGTCAGCAGCACTCATAGATGGACAGGATCTAAAACAACTAGTTGAGAAAAATAACCTGCAAAAATTACAACAATATCCTGCTGCAAGTCCAGTCCTTGCTTTACAGACGATCTTAGATAAAATGTGGCAACAAAAGTTGTTACTTCAGCATCAGGGTAGTTTCAATAGTGCCAGTCTTAGTCCAAATGGGCAATATATTGTCACAACTGCATCAGATAATACTGCCCAAGTGTGGGATTTGTCGGGTCAATTAATTACTAGATTGCGAGGACATCAAGACATTGTTTGGAAAGCCAATTTTAGCCCAGATGGAAAACGTATAGTTACAGCTTCATTTGACAAAACTGCTAGAGTGTGGGATTTATCAGGGCGACTTCTTACTACCCTCAAGGGTCATACAGATAATATTTGGAGTGCTAAGTTTAGTTCGGATGGTCAACGCATCCTCACCACTTCATCAGACAAGACTGCTCGGATATGGGACTTGACAGGAAAGCAACTCACTGTATTCAAGGGTCATACAGGTATTGTCTGTAACGCTAGTTTTACTTCGGATGGTCAAAGCATTATTACTGCTGGATCTGATCAAACTATTCGAGAATGGGACTTGCAAGGGAAACTGCGAAGCTCATTCAGTGGTGATCAGGGACTTGTCTGTAGTGCTAATTTTAGTCCTGATGGGCAAAAAATGCTTACTATATTATCTCCACAAACTGTTTTAATCTCTGACTTATCAGGAAGGCAAATAGCGATTCTCAGAGGACATGAAGGCACGATATACAGTGCTAATTTCAGCCCGGATGGGCAGCACATTGTTACGACTGCATCAGATAATACTGCTAGAGTATGGGACTTAACAGGACGGGAAATTGCCATTTTACAAGGACATCAAGATAGCGTTTATGGTGGCAGTTTTAGTCCTGATGGACAAACTATTCTTACTGCTTCGTCTGACGGTACTGTTAAGATGTGGTCGCAGAAACAACTTGTCAATAAACAGACTCAAGATCCCAAACCCGAACAGCAGAAAATTCCTTCTGATAGAAAACTTATTGTTAAGCTCAACGATGACAAAACCACTTCGGTATCAGATTTGTCAGGGAAAAAAATTGCTACTCTCAAAGGACATCTGGGCAAAGTTAATAGTGCAATTTTAAGTCCTGATGGTCAAAAGGTAGTTACTGCTGCTGATGACAACACTGCCCGAATATGGGATTTGTCTGGACAAGAAATTGCTACAATGTGGCATCAAGGTAGAGTGAACAGTGCCAGTTTTAGCCCTGACGGTCAGAAGATAGTTACTGCTTCTGATGACAACACTGTCCGAATATGGGATTTGCTAGGACGAGAAATTGCTACACTGTGGCATCAAGATAGAGTCAAAAGTGCCAATTTTACCCAAGATGGTCAGAAGATAGTTACTGCTTTTGATGATACAAATAATACAAAGAAGATTTGGGAAGTAAAAAATTTAAAGCAGCTAGTAACGCAAGGCTGTGATTGGTTGCACAATTATTTAGCCTACACAGCAAACTTGGGAGAAAGTTATAGTATTGACGCCAGTCAAGCAGTTTCTCGTGGGGTAGTTATTCCACAAGAAGCTCGTCAAATCTGCGGTATTGGCGCAGTAGCACTACCTTCTACATCACCAACTACTACTCCAACCTACCCAACTCCTGGCAAACCAGTAATAGTAATTGACCCCGGACACGGTGTTCCTCCAGACACAGGAGCCAGTGGTTTTTTGCAAGAAGATGATTTAGTTTTAGCGATTAGCAAAAAGATAGCAGGCATTTTAGAGCGAAATGATATACAAGTTATATTGACGCGAAATGCCGACAACATCAGTATCTCAGATGTAAATAGCGTATCCTCAAGCTTGAGATACAGAGTGAATGTGGCAAAACAAGTTGGTGGAAGTTTGTTTATTAGTGTTCATGCTAGTGCATTTAATGGAAAAGCAAATGGTTTAGAGACTTATTATTCCAGCGATCGCAGTAAGCGTTTGGCTGAAGTAATCCACAGTCATATTTTCCAAAGTGTTAATGACTGGTTCAATAGGGGAGTCAAATCAGGTCAACACTTCTACGTCCTCAAAAACAATTCTGTGCCTGCAATTCAAATACAAACAGGTTTTATTGATAATCCAAAAGATGCGGCTCTATTGAGAACCCCAGAGTACCAAGATAAAATGGCTGAAGCGATCGCTCAAGGTATCCTCAAGTATCTACAAAAAAAGTAACCATCTCTGAACAGTTTTGCAAAAATGCAATCGCGTGAATCACGATAAGCACTACTAATTTTTGCAACCGATGCATTAACAATGTAAGCCAATGCACAAAGTACCGCCTCGGAATAAATTCCGAGTTTCATAGCACAAGTTCTCTTCTTGGACTTTGGACAAAAAAGAATGAGTTCGCGTAAATTCTACGCGAACTCAACA
>NZ_JCACKS010000125.1:0-6668 GCF_059505505.1 Pelatocladus sp.
AATTTTACTTTCTACCATTTTTTTGTACCTAAATCATATTCCGGACGAGTCTAATATCGGGTTTTAAAGTTGTAAATTTATCATGTGCTGTGAAAAATATAGATACTAAGATTTTGCACATAGCTGTGGCGATTTCTAATCGCTACAGCTATGTGCAAAAGATTTCAGGATAACTATTTGGTAAGTACAACCTCATCAAAAGTAGTATCAACAGAGACTTCAGTCCAAGCATCTAGTTCAGCTTTGACTGAATCCAGCTTGGTATTAATAGCAGAAATTGCATCTTCTCCTAGCACTAATCTCAGTGGTGGATTATCACTATCAACTGCTTTCATCATTGCTAGAGCTGCTTTTTTTGGATCACCTGGTTCGTTAAATTCCAATTTCAGATCTAGGATATCCCGCGCACCTTTACGCATAGTACCAATAACTGCTTCATAGTCATCAATTTGCATATCACTTATGGCCAGAGAACGTTTAACAAAATCTGTACGAAACGCACCAGGTTCAACAATTGTGATTTTGATACCCAACGGTGTAACTTCCTGAGCTAATGCTTCAGAAATACCTTCAATGGCAAATTTAGTACCATTATAAATTCCCGTGCCAGCATAAGACACAAAGCCACCCACTGATGAAACATTAATAATGTGTCCACTACGTTGTTTTCGCATATGAGGTAGTACTGTTCGTAGCACTTCTAAAACAGCAAAAAAGTTTGTTTCAAACTGACGACGAACTTCTTCATTGCTGACTTCTTCTATTGCTCCTAAAACACCATATCCAGCATTATTAACAAGTACATCAATGCGCCCAAAATTGGTAATTGCTTGTTTTACCGCTTCCCTTACCTCTTCAGGTTTAGTGACATCAAGTTGCACCGCTAATGTTTGATTTGGAAAACTTGCTGCTAAATCTTCTATCTGCTCTGGATTCCTTGCGGTTAGCACCACAATCTCACCCCGATCAAGCACTGTTTCTGCTAATGCTCGACCTAAACCCTTCGAGCTACCAGTAATAAACCATACCCGTTTTTGAGAAATTGAGGATGTTACCATAAAAATTCTCCCTTTACTTACTGGTGGTTATCAGCCATTTCCTGCATCTTTTTGCGGAGACTAAGCGGTCTCATGTCAGTCCATACTTCTTTGATATAGTTCAGACACTCTTGCTTCAAACCGTTTTTCCCTACATCTTTCCAACCAAGAGGATTTTCGCGGTCAGATGGCCAAATAGAATATTGTTCTTCGTGATTTACTACAACTTTGTAAATTGTTGTGTCTTCTTTGTCGTCTTGATACATAATTGACCTGTTTATTTTGATTATTTATGCTTTTATCTCTATTTACTAGCTTTTACTCTGAGCAAATTTAAACATTGAAATTCTAGAAATGTTAATCCAAATACAACTAACATAAATAAAATATCTGCAACAAGCATACCATAATATATACCTCTTACACCTAATGTCTTGGAAAATAAAAGTACTATTGGTACAATTAAAATTATGCTTCTTAACAAAATAACTACTAACACAGTTTTACCTTTGCCTATAGATAGGAAAAGAGTATTGCTAAAGTATGCTAAAGGCCAAATAGGAATTAATATACTCAAGATAATAAAATTCACTACATCATTTTGGGTAAAGTTAACATCTGGTAGAATCAAGCCCAAAAATGC
The DNA here is from genome assembly GCF_059505505.1 of Pelatocladus sp. Taxonomy (NCBI): domain Bacteria; kingdom Bacillati; phylum Cyanobacteriota; class Cyanophyceae; order Nostocales; family Hapalosiphonaceae; genus Pelatocladus; species Pelatocladus sp. The sequence continues at coordinate 1,681 of NZ_JCACKS010000125.1, forward strand.
CTTCGGTAGTAATTGTAAAGGCAACCAAATAAATATTGACAAAATAGTTCCAATGATTGCAAAAGTTAAGTATGATTTTTTTACCCTTTGATAATTTTGTGCGCCATAATTCATACCAATTATGGGTTGTAGTGCTTGGGCAAAACCAATGATGGGAATAAATACAAAGGAAGATACTTTTACTGTTGCTCCAAAGAAGGCAATATCACTATTTGTACCATAGTTAGAAATCAGGTTGAAAACTACGAAATCTTGAAGCAAGATTGTGAATGGATAAAAGAGTTCTGATATTCCTACTGACAATATTGCACCTATTATATCTATGGCGATCGCTCTTGTTTTGAAAATAACAGGAACCGAACTTTTACCAAAAATAAAATAAGCTAAATTAGCAATACTATAAACAATCATTGCTATAACTGTAGCAAGAGCAATTCCTTGTGTTTCCCAATTAAATAGACTAATAAATATATAATTTAAAACAATATTAATAATAACAAATAGCCAATCAAACATTGTAGTTAACTTAATTTTGCCTTCTGATTTAATCACCCGACTACAAGCTTCTGCTAATATCAAAAATACTGAACCTAATATATAAGTTTTAAAGTATTTTGTACCTTCTAAAGCAACTTCACCATTGCCTCCCATCAATAAAATTAATTCTTTCCCAAAACTGTAACCAATAATAGTGATGAGTGTTGCGATCGCAACACTCATCACTATTAAATTACTAAATATTTTAGACTGAGTTTTGGTATCTCCAGAACCAACAGATCGACTGAGAAGAGAAGCAGAACCTACTCCAATAGAGAGAGCAAATCCATTGATTATACTTGTCAGTGGCAATGCAATTGAAATACCAGCTAATGCATTTTCACCAATAAATCTACCTGCAAATAAAGCATCAATAAAAGTGTTCAAACTCAGCATCAATACCCCTAGAGTACTAGGAATTGATAACTTAAACATCAACCTAACAAGATTGCCTTCTAGGATTTCATTTGTGATTTGATTTTGTTTATACTCAGTCATCTTAGTAATGGTCATATTTTATCTTCAACTCAAATAAAAGAGATGTAAAATATTAATCAAATCCCATTCCTTTTCGCATATCTTGATAAAAATTGTCATAAAAATATTGATGTGGTACTAATCTTTTATACAAAGCATACAAATTGAGACGCCATGATGATTGCACGACGAAATATTGTCTTTTAGGTTTGGAAGCTGACAAAGCTTGCAAAATGGTATTTGCCACTTTTTCAGGTGGTAAACCTGCGCTACGATTGTCTTCTACCGAACCTTGCATATATATTTGATAATTCTTGCCATATATAGCTTTAATTTCCGGTGACATATTCGCTAGTGTTTGCTGATAACTAGCTTCTACTTTATCAGCCTGTTCTGGGGTTATAATTCCTGCTGGTAATATGGAAATAACTTCAATTCCACCAGAATATAATTCCATTCGTAAGGAATCTGTAAGTGCTTCAATGGCAAATTTTGAAGCAGATAAAAGACTTCTATAAGGTAGAGCTAATCTGCCACAAATTGCACTAATATTGATGATACGACCTTTGGCTTTTCGGATTAATGGTAAGAATGCTTGTATGACTGCAATTTGTCCAATAACATTAACTTCAAAATTAAATCTAATATCATCTATAGGAATACATTCTAATGGCCCATCTACTGCGACAACTGCGTTATTAATTAATGCGAATAATCCTTCATCATCAACCGCTAGCGAGACAAATTCAAATGCAGATTTAATTTCTTCGGCTTTTGTGATATCCATGATCATGGGTGTTAAATCACCAGATGCAACCTGTTTTAGTGACTCTGCATCTTTTTGTGTACGGACTCCAGCGAAAACGTGATATCCTTGCTTGGCGAGTGAAAGCGCCGTCACTCGACCTAAACCGGTAGATGTCCCTGTAATAACAACTGCGCCTTTATGATTCTGATTCATACAGATTTTTTCCAAGACATGAATAAATAATTAAATCCAAAAACTAAACCTGAAAATATAACTCCTCCTACACCCCCACACCCTTACACACCTATACTCTTGTTCAAATCAAAAACAAGTTGCTGTGGCTTTATTTGATGCTGGACGCCGACCATGCATAAGCATCTTCACACCAGTTTTGGCGTAACATTGATCATTGGAATGTTCTTGGTGTTCTGGTCGCTTGTTAACCAGCCCTAATTTATAGTTTGAAAGAATTGTTGCTAGCACAAGCTTCATTTGAAATATAGAAAAAGACCCTGCGATACAACTACGAGCGCCGCTACCAAAAGGTATAAATTCATAGGGAGAGAATTTTTTTTCTAGAAAGCGCTCTGGCTTAAATTGTTTTGGCTCTGGGTATACATCTTCACGTTGATGTGTGGAATAAATATTGGTAATGAGTACTGTACCCGGAATTAACTCATAACCCATAATTTCTACTGGTGACACTACCACCCTCGGCAGTGAAAATATTGGACTGGGATAAATTCGTAAAGACTCATTACAAACAGCATTGAGGTAGGGTAATGCAACAATCTTCATAGGATCTGGATTTTCACCCAGGCTATCGAGTTCTTCAAGCAATTTTTCGCGGACATCTGGTAAACGGTGAACCCAGTACAAGAACCAGGTCAGTGAATGTGTTGCACCATCCCGACTTGCTAATATTGGCAAAAACAGAAGATCGCGTACCTCTTCATCGCTAAATGGTTTACCTGTTTCATCACAAGCAAATATCAAATCGCAGAGCATATCATTGCGTGAAGGATCTGCTTCTTTACGGCGTTCTTGGATTTCACTATATAAGAATTGGAAAATTTCTTTGAGGAGATACCTATGGTATCCCCACGGACTGAGCCGACCTAAATTCACTTGTGTAAAAGGCAATTTTGTTGTGAGATCAAATAGCCAAAATTTTTCATATTTAATGCAAGAGGTATATAGTTCGTTAATTTTTTCATAACGCTCTCCTTCTCGCAATCCAATCACAACTTCTATAGCTATTTGTAAGGTAATTTTTGATAGAATTTCATGGGCAATAAAAGTTTTTGCGATCGCCTGTTGACTAATAATTTTTTGGGTGAGTTCGCAAATACTTTTACCACTAGCATTCATCCGTTCTCCGTGGTAAGCCTTCATTAACAGAGGACGACGATGTTTGTGAACTAAACCTTCAATATGAAGAATTCCTTGCTGTCCCATCTGTCCAACTGTAATTGGGGAATTTCCTGGAGGAAGACTAGAGATTGTAATTTCTTTGGTATTAGTTAAATACTGCTTTATTCCTGAAGGATTGCTGACGTAAATAACTGGTGTCGAACCAGACATAATAGTGACAATGTCGCCATAGCGTTTGTAAATAGTATCCAAACAGCCAAGGGGATTAGTATCGAGCTGCTGACGTAGCAGCCACAAGGGTATTTTCGGTCCCGGTGGTAGTGTCATAAATATTGTTTAATTCGATGATTTAATTCAGAAATATATATCAATAAAAGCGAGTTAAAATTATATTCAAAGGCTAAACTAAACCAGAAACTAATGACTGAAACTGTCCTTTATCCTGACGATGATTACGCATAACCATTTTCACACCACTAGCAGGAGAACAAATCAAACCTGCAAATTTAGGACGTTCTGGGCGTTGACTAACTAACTCTAATTGATAGCGTGAAAGAATAGTTGCTAGTATAAGTTTCATTTCAAATAAGGCAAAATTCGCACCAATACACACACGAGAACCGCCACCGAATGGCAAAAATTCGTAGGGAGAAAATTGTTTTTCTAAAAAGCGCTCTGGCTGAAATTGTTTGGAATTTGGATATAAATCTTCACGCTGATGGGTTGCATAAATATTACCAATAACTATCGTACCGGGATGTAGTTCATAGCCCATAATCTCAACGGTTGATTCTACCAATCTGGGAAATGTAAACAATTGAGTTGGGTAAATTCGCAAAATCTCATTACATACAGCACTTAAATAAGGTAATGTAACAATGCTCATAGGATCTGTGTTTTCACCAAGACTATCAAGTTCTTTGAGTAATTTTTCTCGCACATCTCTTAAGCGATGAATCCAGTACAAAGACCAACTAATAGCAGTTCCAGAAGCATCAACAGCTGCAAATATGGGTGATAATAAAAGATCACGCACCTCTTCATTGCTTAACTTTTCACCTGTTTCATCACAAGCAAATATCAAATCCCCAAGTATATCAGTGCGTGAGAAATCTGCTTGCTGACGACGTTCTTCAACTTCAGTTAATAACAATTGAAAAAGTTCTCGCCGTAAGTGAAGGAGGTATCCTTGTGGACTCCATCGACCTAAATCTTTTTCTCCAAAAATTTTGCTAAAAATTTTAACTATCAGAGATTGTCTATCGAGTTTCAGCAAAGATGCAAATAAATATTTAATTTTGTCATAGCGTTCTCCTTCTTGTAAACCAATTACCCGTTCTATTCCTACTTGGAAAGTAATATCTTCAATGACTGAATATGCTACAAAAGGTTTTCCAATAACTTGTTTATTCATGATCTTTTCTGTGAGTTCGCAAATACTTCGCCCACAGGCTTGCATCCGCGCTCCATGAAAAGCTTGCATTAAGAGTTTACGCCGATTTTTGTGAATTAAACCATCAAGTTGCAGGACTCCTTGATTTCCTGTGATCAAAGCGAAATTTTGGTTCAATTCACCTCTAGCTATAATTTCTTTGGTATTTGTAAAAATATTTTTGATCCCTGAAGGATTGCTGATGTAAACAATTGGCGTAGAATCAGACATTATGGTAACAATATCACCATAACGTTGAGAAATAGCATCCAAATAACTAAAAGGATTAGTCTCGAATTGCAAACTTAGTAGCCAAAATGGTATTTTCGGTCCAGGAGGTAGTTTCATCAGTTTCTTTGACTCCTATTAAGCTGTTATGCATTTAAATTGTGATGACAGCGTCGCCTTTATTTTTGAGTT
>NZ_JCACKS010000126.1:0-6648 GCF_059505505.1 Pelatocladus sp.
CTTTTACCTACGCTGCAAACTCTCGTTTGTGGGGGGAGAGTGAAAAACTACCTTTAAATATAAATTTATAGATATCTTCTAATTTTGTTAAACTCATAAGAGAACTGACTATCTCTTCATTTTCAATGAATTCTGAGGAATCCATAGCAATCATGTTCTCTGGAGATGAAACTTCGATTTCATTTGCATTTTGTGGTGCTTTTTGTAATAAATTTTCCTTGTTTTCCTCGCGGATCGAATCTTCATGGTTTTGAGTTGCTACTTTTAGCAAGTTTTCCTGTCTATCAACATATCGACCCCGCAAGACACTAATTGCCGCATTCATCCCCTGCGGACTCATCTCAAACATCGGCACAAAACGGGCAATTTCCCCAGCAGTAGTTTCCTGCCAGCATTCACTCGGCATCGGGTTGAGCCAAGCGAAATAACGCACCGATTGCTGTAACTGCTCAATCCATGCCTTAGTATTATCAACCCGTTCTTGGTCAAAATTCCCCCGTGCTGCTCCGGCATCGCTAACAATTAATACCGCCGCTCGTTCGCCAATTTCCTCCAACACTTCAGAAATAGCCTTGGCATCAAGCATTGCCGGGTGACGGTATAAGTATTCATCCGGGTAGTCGTGAAAATAAAATACATTAGTTGTTCTCAACCGTCCTCCCCGTTGTGCCGTTTCCACCAACTGCCGCGATAAATCGTGAAATGGCACCATTGAGCCTTCTTGGTCAATTAGTAGCACCAAATCCGTGCGATTACTACGTGGTGGCATCAGTACAGGTTGCAGTAAAATCCCCTCACGCCCAATTTTTGCCACTGTCGCCTCAACATCTAACTCTGTGGGTACTCCTTGGCGCACCGGACGACGCAGATAACGCCAGCATTGCTTCATTTGTCGCTTGGTAACGGGGAAATATTCTGTTAACAGCATATAGCGGGGGCGTTTAATTTCTCTATCGCTACGATTACTACGCACTGCTTGGACTGCTTGCACTGGTTCCGGGATGATACCAGGTGTCTCTAAATTAGACGATTGTTCGTCAAGTAATGACTGCTCATCTGTAGGTGAATTAGAAGTATTAGGTTTTGTGCTTTCATCTTCTTGCACTGACTTTGGCCACCACATCTGCTGAAACAACCGTCGAATCAGGCGATTTTCTTCTTCAGACTTTGCCCACAGCATACAGCAAAGCTGCTCTAATTCCTGACGGTTACTAATTCCAAAACCTGCTTGTAAACTACGCACAACCACTAAATATTCTTTAACCCCCAACGGTAAACCATGTCGCTGTCGTAGGCTGTTAAAAATATCTAGCAGTGGTAGTTGATCTAGTTTCATGATTGTTGCAAATACCGCAAATGGTCTTCCCATTTCTTCAACAAAACTTCCGGGAAAGGAATTTCTCCCTCCAACTGCTTTAATACCTCATCTTCAGGAAATTGTCGCAACACTGCAAACCAATCCAACAACTCACTGGTGCTTACTTTTTTACCAGCTTTCCCCTTCTCCATTTTCTGCCGCAATTTGGTGAAACGCTTCACCGCAGCTTCTACTAAATCAGAGGAAGAATCCGGAAAGTGGGACTTGACAATATTAGCTAATTGTGTCTAAGGAAACTGAATATAATAAAACAGACAACGCCGCAGGAAAGCATCTGGTAAATCCTTTTCATCGTTGCTGGTAACAAAGACAATGGGAGGGTAATTTGCTTTGACTTCTTCCCCCTTTTCTTCAATCGTAAATCTTTGCTCATCTAACTCTCGCAACAAATCATTGGGGAAGTCAATATCAGCTTTATCGATTTCATCAATCAAAACTACGGTGCGTTGTTGATTTTTAAACGCACGTCCCAAGGGTCCCAATTTAATATAATTTTCTAAATTCTCGACTTTGGAATTGCTTGCTTCCCCCATGCGAGAAAGTTGAGCATCGTGCAAACGTCCTACAGCATCGTAGGTGTAGAGTCCATCCCTTGCCCTGGTTGTAGATTTAATATACCAAGCTTCGTAGGGTAAATCTAATTCGTAAGCCACCGCTTGTGCTAAGGTGGTTTTACCGCATCCCGGTTCACCTTTGAGCAATAAGGGACGTTTTTCGAGGAAAATGGCAAGGTTAACTGCTTTGATGAGTTCCGGAGATGGTAAGTAAGGGGAAAGTCCGTATTTTTGGCAGTCCTGGGGTGAGATGGACTTGCCTGTATAATATTGCTTGCCATTGGCGGTGAGTACACTTGCTAAATCAGCCATTTCGCCAAGCCTCCTTCCCAACGATGACCGCAGTGACAGCAAATTTCTTCATAAACAAATTCTGGGACACCGTTTTCTGTCTTTTCTAACAATATTTTGGATGTTAAACCTGCGGGTATTTGCATACTCTCCATTGCCGTCACCATATCAATCCAATCATCCAGCACATCTGGAGGAAATAGGCTGACAGGTGGTAAGTGTAAAGGTATTCGTGGGTACTCTGGTTCATCAAATTGCTTTGCTAGCAGGATATTTGACTCACAAACGCTGCCACTATTGTCCACCAAAAACATTAATAAATGTGTATTTCGTTCGCTATGAGGGCAATTTACCTCAACTTGTGCCACCAGTGGTTCCCAAAACTCTTGTAACCACGCCATCAGAACCTTTGGCGGCATATAATCGACGGTGTAAAAGATTAAAATTACGTCTTGAGTGAAAAGGCGATCGCATATCTTATAAATTATCTCCTTTGGTTCAACATCTTTTGGTAAACGAAACCAAGATGCTAACTGTCGCCACAGATGTGGGATGCTTCTACCTGCACCGTTATGACTCACGTCTATTTTAATTGGCGATATATTTTTCCACTCTGGCTTCAACCGAAACAAGCGATTTACCAAAAGTTGCTGTCCGCAGTAAGGTTCACCATGAACTAAGAAAGCAGCTGTTCGGTGTAAATCCATGACTTTTCTAACTAACCGCGCTTGCTGCTTAAAATCCATTTGCAACAAGAAGTCAAAAAGTAAATGTGGCGGTGTTTTAACGCCTGTCAATTCTATAATAATTTTATCAATATCTATCTGGATATCTACGCCAACATCTTTACGGATTTCTGTTAGTAAAGCACATAATGCTGGCTTCCCGAAAGTAATTTCACCGAAGTCATGAAGTTTCTTGACCATATCGATGATAAAAATATCTACAGGCATATCCCAATCCAAGCGATTAAGAACAGGTGAATTGACTAGCGCCCTGTTCAAATAGCCTCGACGCTCTTTTTTATCTTCCATTAAGGGTCTGAGCAGAGGCAATAATTTGTGGATGATATCGCTACTTATTGCCATTACCTAACTATCTTTATAACAGGCATAAACCTTGGATGCGTTGCAATGTGGTTTGTTAGACTGCGCTACTCTATCTCATCTGTAATACCTTCAAGGAAGCCAATAGCTGCTTTACCCCAAGGAGTTTCTTCGGCAAAATGCTCACCTGCTTTAAGAGAACCTTTCTTCACGCCATTCCATAAGCGTTTGAGACTCAAGAAATTCTGCCATCGTTTGGGTTGAGTACGCTGGATTTCCTTAAACTCTGCATCAATGATATCAGTCGCTTGCTCCTCGCTGGCTTGAGGATATTGCTGTTGTAAATCCTCAATCACTTTTTTCAGGTCTGCCAAAATTTGGTTAGCTTCTGATTCTGTGACATTATTATTTTCGATGTACGTACTAACTTGCTCAAAAATTTGAACTCTTTGAGCATTAGGAAAATGATATTTTGATTGCTTCTCTGACATCGCTTGAATTACCCTAATAATTTCCTCTAGTCTTGCTTCTAATCTACTAAATTCAGATGTAATTTGCTTATTAACAGTTTGGGGAGAAGCCACACTAATACTTCTTTTAACTGGCTGAGAGCGATATGATTGCACAAAGGATTTTAAAAATTGGAGTCCAGGAAATACCCAGTCTTCCACAATCATTACAGGTGGTAATAAGGAAACTGGATTATTATGGGTATGAATTTGCTTTTGCTTCACATCAATTACCCAAGGAAAAATAACTGCACTTCTTCTGAAATTATCTATTTTGCTTTGCTTTTTTATGAAGTTAATTAAATAGTTGGGACATTCATTTTCAAACACAAAACCTAAAAGACCATTCGGCATCCTGGGACCAGGCTTGATACCAAAGTCATAGGCTATCATTTGTGTCATATTGAAAAAGCGATCGCGGAGATTGACAATCTCGGTTTCTGTCAAGTCATCAGCTTTCACAAAAGCGACCAAATTTATTTGTAATTTTGTTTCTTTAAAACCTATAAAGTGAAAATCACCGAATATGTCGTTTCTAGATAGGTCGTAAACCTGTTTTTCTTCAACTAAAGTTTTTCGTAATTCAGACAAGAAGGTAGTTTGTGTATTTCTTCTTCTATCATGACTAATTGGATCTGAATTTTGGTCTTCAACTAAAATTTTTCCCAATCCAGGCAAGAAGGTAGCTTGTATATTTACACTATCTTGATTAATTGGATTTGAGTTTTGGATTGTTTGTTGTGCTAATTCCTCTCGAACCTGTTGCAGCAACTCATTTATACGTAACTTTATATCTGTTCCCACATCTTCCCGAATCACTTCCAGTAAAATACAAAGTGCAGGTTTCCCAGAGATTTCCCCGAAATTAACTAATTTATTTACCAAGTAGGGAATAAAATCATTGGTGGGTGTATTCAAAACTAGACTATGCAGCAGTGGGGTATCTGTCCCAAAAGCCCTGATTAAATACCCCCGACGCTGGCTTTCATTCTCCATCAGGGGTCTAAGCAAAGGTAATAATTTTCGCATCAACTCGCTATTTATTGCCATATAGTTACCTATTGCTGTTCAGGGAGTCTTTATATATAGTAAATTACGCTTATTTTACCTATATTGCTTTTATCACCTCTCAAATCAGATAAATACACGCCAAACCTTGATTATCCCAGCATTATCTGCACTGACTAAAGTTTTACCATCTGGACTGAAAGCAACACAGTTAACTTCACCTGAATGGTTAAAAGTATAGAGCAGATCCCCAGTGTGGATATTCCAAATCCTGATAGTATTGTCTTGACTTCCACTGGCGAGAATTTGCCCATCTGGACTAAAGGCAACAGAACAAACTTTGGCTTTTGATTTTGGGAGAGTACGCCAAATTGTTCCAGAATCAAAATTCCACAGCGCCAGTGGCAGATTTTCACCACCACTAGCAATCACCTGTCCGTTAGGACTGATTGCTACGCACCAAAGCACTTTCAGAACAAGGGATGTTACAAAACCGATCCAATCTGAGGTTTGATTGATTGTACGCAGTAAGTTTTGATTGCGCCAATCCCAAATATTGATATCACTTAGTGAGCATCCAGCGACAAGAAACTGTCCATCAGAACTAAAAGCAAGAGAATTAACCTGTCGCGCATGTCCTGCCCATAAAATGTTTAGTTCCTCTCCTGTGTGGAAATTCCAAAGTTTAACTGCGCCATATTGACCAATTGCTAGCGTGTTACCATCTGGGCTAATAGCCAAACTGAAAAAACCAAAGTTTGATAATCCTTGAGCCAGAGTTCTTTTTAGTTTACCTGTGCTTACATCCCATAGCTTGATGTTGCCATCAGCTGCTTCAAAATTACCGCTATTTATGAGGGTTTGTCCATCTGGACTAATTGCAACTGACTCAACCGAACCTGAATGTTCATCAAGCGTATGCAGACATTTCCAAATTCCCGAAGGTGGTTGCTGTTTTTTCAGTTCTTCTCTAATTTGTCGCAGCAGTTCATCTACACTTACTTTTACGTCTTCCCCTACATCAGAACGAATCACTTCTAACAACGCACAAAGCGCAGGTTTACCAACAGTTATTTCGCTTAAGGTTATCAATTCCTTCAACATATCTGTGATGAAATTATCCACAGGTTGATTGAAGACCAAGCGATTTAATACATTTGTACTCATGCCTAGCGATCGCATTAAATATCCTTTACGCTGGCTTTCGCTTTGCATAAGCGGTCTAAGCAGATGTAATAATTTTTCTATCGTGTTGGTACTTATCGCCATCCACTAACTACTTTGCTAAACGAGCATAAATTTCCGGTGCATTGTTTTTCAGGTCATTCAATAGCGCGATCGCACTCGTACCTGCATTACGTAAATACCGTTGTTGCGTATTTGGTTCCGGAAGCATTCCACCGCTATGATGAATACCAACCACTTGAAAATCATCATCGAAAACAGGCGAACCCGATGAACCTGGTTCTGTACTGGTAGTATATTGCAATACTTGGTTATCGGCGTAAGCAACGAAATTATTCTGAATCGAGATTTTCTTTAAATGACCACCTGGATGTTGAATAATTGCCACGCGGTCATCTCGCCGCATCAATTTACTTTTGAAGATTAAAGGTTTGCCAAAGTCAGGGACTTCTTTCAGGGTTACTACTGTATAATCCAATTCTTCGTTAGTGTAAAAAGCACCTTCTTTGAAAGCGCCAATAGTCTGTGTTGGACATTCTTTACCGTTGATATCTAGTTGATAGTTGAAGCTAAAATTACTTTTTTCCGCAACTTCCTGACTTTTGATAACGTGATTATTCGTCATTAGACCTCTTGCAAAATTATTTTATGGTATAGTTAAGGGTTTTGTATCATGT
>NZ_JCACKS010000127.1:0-6645 GCF_059505505.1 Pelatocladus sp.
ACTGAATATTTATGTGTATTATTATTTACTTCTACTCAGGAATCACCATGTAATCAATTGTTCTAAACCAACGGCTCCTTTTTTAATTAAGTCTTCAGCTGTAGCTAATTGTGAGGCTCGTTCAACGTCTGATAAACCCAACTCCACAAAAGCCAGTGCTAAACTTTGCAAAGGATTAACACCTGGTCGAAAAACTTTCAACAGCCAAGTATCGCTATTCGATAACCTGCGTCCTAATTTTAATTGATAAAGCAAACCCGCTCTGACAACACTAGATTTACCACTTCCTGAGGCTCCCAACACAGCCAGGAAATTTCCAGAACGCACTTTTTCTAATAATTCGTCTGTTAACGCTGTTCTGCCATAAAATAACTTGGCATCTTCCTCAATGCAATCAAAATAAGACAAACCTTTGTAAGGACAGATAGCTGATTTAACTACAGTAGAGTTGATAATAGATGTGTCCCACTTGCGGGTAAGATTAATTGCCTCACCAGAGTTTGCAAAAATCGGACGCTGGGGAAAGGGGTGATGTGCTTGGTTGAGAAAGTCTACTAAAGTGTAATTGCTCACCCAACGGTCTTGTTTTGGTTCTAAACCTGCAAGAAGTGCGGCGGTGAAAACGCTGTGTTTGCTATTAATATCCTCATAGGCTACTTCAAAGGAACGAGAAGCAGCAATAAAACACCTATCTCTGCCTTTACCTCTATCTCCTGGATCTGCCTCTGCAAAATTTAGCACTTCTCCGCTATGGCAGCAATCCAAAATCACAATTTGTTGTCTAACTTCACTTTCTTGCAGCAGTCGCCGCAGCCATTGTAGAGATAGTCCCCAATTACCAGCGTCAGGATTAACTTCACTCGTCGCTAAAAAGCCTTCCTGAATTCCGACATTTTTTCGCAACCCATGACCAGAAAAATATAGCAGCGCTGTATCTGGCGGCTTCCCATCTGGCTTAAATAATTGAACGATCTCTTCTTCTAACTTAGTTAAACTAACTTTATTTTCCTGCCCTACACGAATTGTATAGTTTGCCTTATCCTTCACGGCAGGTAGTCGTCGTGTGACTTGAAAATCCCCATATTGTTGTAAGATTTGAGCCACTGCTTCTGCATCCGCAGCAGGCGCATTGAGACATCTTAAGCGGTCATACATATTAATTCCCACCACTAAAGCATCTCGACTCATCCTGCAAAGTCCTATGATAGTTGTGCCAAAATATTTCTAGTTTCTACAGAAAATTTACTGTATTTTACGGAAAAATATTGTAGCCATCATTTAAACAATTCTTTAATTCAATATTTATCTCATGCCTCAACTCACACCTATCCAATTAGAAGACGGTACGATAATTTACATTGAAGCTACAGATAACGTCGATGCTCCGCCAGTTAGTATCGAAGTTTCCCCAGAGGGAGAAGAAGAAGTCCTCATCGATAAAGGATGGAATCCTGATGCAGCTCAAAAACAGGTAGTACAAAACTTCCAAGCCATAGAAGGCACAATCCGGGCTTACACTGTTTATACACTGAATGCTTTTAAAAGAATTGCGATCGCTGATATTGATAAAGTCACTCTTGAATTTGGAATTAAAGTAGGTGGTGAAGCGGGTATTCCCTACATAACTAAAGGTACAGCCGAAAGCAATCTCAAAGTTACTGTACAGTGTTCATTTTCTAACCAGCCTCAAAAAAACACTCAGTAGTATTCTCAGACTAGGGCGATCGCTTTTGTCTGAATTTTACTTTAGGACTTACGCAAGTGTCACTTTTAGAGTCACTCATATTTTGTGTCAAAAAACTTCACTTGATGTTCTTTTACCACAAAATCTTAGTATTTTGGAGATGTTATAATTTCTAGTTCTATTACTCTGGATTTTAACTGCTCTATAGCGCTCGCCTGCTCAATGATAATCTCTACCAGTTGCTCTGTCGCCAACTGTTTTAAGGTTTCACTGTCTAGCTTTGGTGGCAGGTTTTTTTCCATAATTGCTATATTCTGCTTCCAATCTCACACTTGTCAATACCCCACCACCTGAATCCTTACCTTAATATTTACTTATAAATGACTTCTTAATTAATACTTACCACTCATGAAAAATCAAACTTTAGCAAATAAACTCAAATCCCAAAAATCGGATAAATTCTTCAAACAAACTTTTTTCACCTTATTTGTATTGATCTTTATTTTTTGTCTAAACACAAACTCTGCATTAGCAGAAGAAGCTGTAAAAAGTCCAGGATTTAATCCTCAAGAATGGTTGCGAAACGCCTTGCAGTGGATAGATAGTTTAGGTACAGTAGGAGCGATCGCATTTATTGCTCTCTACATCATCGCCACAGTCGCTTTTTTACCAGGTTCCATCCTTACTTTAGGTGCAGGCGTCGTCTTCGGTGTAATTTGGGGTTCCATCTACGTATTTGTTGGTGCAACTTTAGGTGCAACAGCTGCTTTCCTAGTTGGACGTTACCTAGCCAGAAACTGGGTAGCTAAAAAAATCGCAGATAACAAAAAATTTGCCGCCATTGACCACGCGGTCGGTAGAGAAGGACTCAAAATAGTTCTATTAACCCGACTTTCCCCCATATTTCCTTTTAATTTATTAAACTATGCCTTCGGTGTCACCGACGTTTCCCTCAAAGACTACTTTATTGGTTCTGTAGGCATGATCCCTGGAACAATTATGTATGTTTACATTGGTTCCCTAGCCGGAAATCTTGCCATGATCGGTACACAAACTCAACCAACTAACCCGACAGTGCAATGGGCAATTAGGATTATAGGTTTTATTGCCACAGTTGCAGTCACAATTTATGTTACCCGGATTGCGAGAAAAGCCCTTGAACAGGAGGTTTTGTAGGAATTTAAGCTTCCCCGGTCGCGCATACGCGGGGATTTCTGAAGAGTCCACAAAAGAACTTTCTTAGGCGCACTTAAAGAGGTTATAGAAATGTCTAATTCTGAATTTCAAAAAGTCATAATTCGCCCATTAGATGAGTATAATCAAAGGCTTGTTTCCTACGTGCATCCACCTGATTGGATGAATCCCAAGCCTGCTGATTGTTATGACTTGGTTGTGATTGGTGCGGGTACGGCGGGATTGGTGGTGGCTGCGGGTGCGGCGGGTTTGGGTTTAGGTTTGAAGGTGGCGTTGATTGAAAAACATCTCATGGGTGGAGATTGCTTGAATGTGGGTTGCGTACCATCAAAGTGTGTAATTCGGTCGGCGCGAGTTGTGGGTGAGATGTGGAAGGCGAGAAACTTTGGAGTTAACATTCCCCAACACATCGATGTGGATTTTCCCGCAGTGATGGAAAGAATGCGAAAGCTGCGTGCTGGTATTAGCCATCACGACTCGGCGGAACGTTTTCAAAAGCTGGGAGTTGATGTCTTTTTGGGTAGCGCTAGTTTTTCTAATAATAATACTGTAGTGGTTGGTGACAAAACTCTCAACTTTAAAAAAGCTGTAATTGCTACAGGTGCAAGGGCGGCGCGTCTTTCGATTCTAGGAATTGAAGAAGCAGGTTATTTAACTAACGAGACAGTTTTTTCTCTCACCCAAAGACCACGACGTTTGGCGGTAATTGGTGGTGGGCCGATTGGTTGCGAATTGGCACAAGCATTCCGACGCTTGGGTTGTGAAGTTGTGCTTTTCCATCGCGGTTCCCATATTCTTAATAAAGAAGATGCTGATGCTGCCGAAATTGTCCAAAATGTTTTTATTAAAGAAGGAATTCGTTTGGTTTTAAATTGCCAAATGCAGCGAGTGGAAAAAACTGGTGAAGGCAAGAAGCTTTATTTTAGCTGTGATGGTCAAGAAGATTGTGTGACAGTAGATGAAATTTTAGCAGGTGCGGGGCGTGTTCCGAATGTAGAAGGTTTGAATTTAGAAACTGTAGGCGTGGAATATGATCAGCAACGGGGTGTAATGGTGAATGATTATTTGCAAACCACCAACCCCAAGATTTATGCTGCTGGTGATATCTGCATGGATTGGAAATTTACTCATGCTGCGGATGCAGCGGCGCGGATAGTCATTAAGAATACTTTATTTTCTCCCTTTGGTTTGGGACGTTATAAACTTAGTAATTTAGTCATGCCGTGGGTAACGTATACTGATCCAGAAATTGCCCATGTGGGGATGTATGAACAACAAGCCCAGGAAAAAGGCATTGATGTAAATACGATCAAGATACCTTTTAGTAGTGTAGATCGAGCGATCGCAGATGGTGAAGAAGATGGTTTTGTTAAAATCCTCCACAAAAAAGGATCAGATCAAATTATCGGTGCAACTATTGTCGCCCGTCATGGAGGTGAAATGATTTCCGAAGTCACCACAGCAATTGTGAATAAAATTGGTTTGAGTAAAATGAGTAGCGTCATTCATCCTTACCCGACACAAGCAGAAGGGATTAAGAAAGCGGCGGATGCTTATCGACGGACACTGTTGACACCAAATACTAAGCGCTTTTTGGGATTGTTGACGAAGTTTTGACAGTGCGATCGCCAACCTCGGCTGAGTAATAAATTTATCGCTCAAATGTATCATAAGTGTCGGTACAATTTGGGAATAGTGTTTTTTATAGCTTAAGATGGCTAACATCATTAAACAGCCATGCGATGAAGGAGTGATTCGTTCAGCACCATGCACTGCTCCTTGTTCCAGGAATGTTGGCAGGTGGGTACTAGCGGCAACAATTCTCGGTTCAAGCATGGCAATGATTGATGGTACTGTCGTCAATGTGGCACTTCCGGTATTGCAATCACAGTTAAACGCCACCACTACTGATGTGCAGTGGATTGTTGAATCCTATGCTTTGTTTCTTGCTGCCTTAATCTTGGTTGGTGGATCATTAGGCGATCGCTTTGGGCGAAGACTGATCTTTGCTTATGGTATTGGACTATTTGCCTTAGCCTCGATTTGGTGCGGTTTGTCGCCAAATGTGAATCAGCTAATTATTGCCAGGGCTGTTCAGGGAATTGGTGGTGCATTGTTAGTTCCAGGAAGTTTAGCAATAATCAGCGCCTCGTTTAATGAAGCACAACGCGGACAAGCAATTGGTACTTGGTCAGGTTTGACAGCCATTACCTCAGCACTTGGCCCAGTTTTGGGTGGTTGGTTAGTTGAAAATTCTTCTTGGCGCTGGATATTTTTTCTCAATGTGCCACTAGCTGCGATCGTACTCGGTATTTTGTTTTGGCGCGTGCCAGAAAGCCGCGATGAAGAGTCAGCAAGACTGGATTGGTGGGGAGCAGCTTTAGTAACCTTTGGTTTAGGGGTAATAGTATATGGACTCATCGAATCATCTCATCTGGGATTATTTCATCCCCTAGTTCTGAGCTGCTTAGTAGGTGGCGTACTAATTCTGAGTGCGTTTATTTTTGTCGAAGCCAATAGACGCACTCCCATGATGCCCTTATCTTTATTTAAATCACGTACCTTTAGCGGTGCAAATTTGCTCACATTGCTGCTTTACTCGGCTTTAGGTGGAGTATTTTACTTTGTTCCGTTCAAT
Source organism: Pelatocladus sp. (assembly GCF_059505505.1). NCBI lineage: Bacteria > Bacillati > Cyanobacteriota > Cyanophyceae > Nostocales > Hapalosiphonaceae > Pelatocladus > Pelatocladus sp. The sequence continues at coordinate 5,517 of NZ_JCACKS010000127.1, forward strand.
TTAATTCAAGTGCAAGGCTACTCAGCTACGGCTGCTGGTGCGGTATTCTTGCCATTTATTTTAATCATGTTTTTTCTTTCGCGCTGGTCTGGAGGATTGGTGAGTCGCTACGGTGCCAAGCTTCCGTTAACAATTGGCCCGGTAATAGCCGCTTTGGGGTTTGCTTTATTTGCTACTCCAGGAATTAACAGTAATTACTGGACAACCTTTTTCCCTGCCATACTGGTATTAGGTTTGGGTATGGCAATTAGCGTTGCCCCCTTGACAACAACCGTTATGGGTGCAGTCAAGCAACGCCAAGCTGGTATTGCTTCCGGGATTAACAATGCTGTTGCGCGTACGGCTGGGTTATTAGCGATCGCAGTATTTAACATATTTGTCTTCAATACTTTCAATCGCAGTCTTAATCAGCAAATGACGGCTTTAGGTATATCGCCCGAAGTGCAAAAACTCTTGGATAACGAACGTGTCAAGCTAGCGGGTGCGGAAATACCTGCGGGTGTGAGTACTGAAATAAATGCAAAATTAAAAGATGCGATCGCTTGGGCGTTTGTGGATAGCTTTCGCTTAGTGATGTTTATTGCTGTGGTGTTGGCAAGCGCAAGTGCGATCGTTGCTTTGGTGATGATTGGGAAAAACAAAAAGCAGATGGACGAGATTTGAACGCATCTCAACTGGGAGCATCCCAATTTTTTGAAAAATACCCGGCGACTAGAAGTCGCAGCTACACGAACATAGCCTGCCTACGCAGGCTGCAATTATAGTAGTTCTCGGTTGTGTCCAATACGTACCCCAACCCCACCCCTTAATCCCCTAAGCGCACGCGCTTAGGGGAGGTTTTGCGTCAGCAAAGCCGGGGTGGGGTTCCGACTGTATTGCAATCGAGTCAGAAGTGCTATAGTCCGCGCAGGCGGACTTAGTTTGTCTAGCCCCAGACTTCCAGTCTACGGGGATTTTAAACTTCCACTAAAGGATGAGATGCGTCGCTGTGCAACTGTCCCTTATGTGTTATTTGCGATCGCGTAGCGGCTGCTTTGCAGCATCGCTCTCACGTTTGTGGTTAATGGGTTCTCATTAATAAGCAACGTTGAAACGTATTGAACAAACGCTTTAATGTTCTCTATGGATG
>NZ_JCACKS010000128.1:0-6596 GCF_059505505.1 Pelatocladus sp.
CCGAAATGATTTTTGGGTTCGCCGAAATGATTTTTGGGTTCGCCGAAATGATTTCCTTATATCTCAATACGGTTGGTGTTAAGGATTCTTAGTACAGAAAATTGGTGTGTAGAGACGCGATATATCACGTCTCTACAAAAAGACGCGAAATTTCGCGTCTCTACATTCGGATTAACAACTATTTTGCTAAGTCTTCTACTTCTTTGGGTACACCAGCAGTTAAAACTTCATTTCCCATAGGAGTCACCAATACATCATCTTCAATGCGAATACCAATACCAACCCAACGTTGATCTATTTCTGGTTGATCTTCTGCTGGTTTAGTATCTGGTACTATATAGAGTCCTGGTTCTACTGTCACCACTTGTCCTGGTTGCAAAATTTGTGGATTGTCGCCGTGCTGGTAAACTCCTACATCATGCACATCTAAGCCTAACCAATGACCTGTGCGATGCATGTAAAATGGCTTATACTTTTCTTCTTCTATTAATTTGTCAATTTCGCCTTTGAGGATACCGATTTCGACTAAACCTTCTGTGAGAACACGGACGGCGGTATCATGAAATAGATTATAAGGGTTGCCTGGTTGCACTTGAGCGATCGCTTGTTTTTGGGCTGCTAAAACAATCTCATACAAGGTTTTTTGTTCTGGAGTAAATTTATCTCCTACGGGAAATGTCCGGGTAACATCTGAGTTGTAGTATTGATAGGCACATCCAGCATCAATTAGCAATAACTCGTTATCCTGCATCTGTCGATTATTCTCTACATAATGCAGTACACAAGCATTGACACCAGAAGCAACTATCGAAGGATAAGCAGGCCCCAAAGCTCCCCGCTTGCGGAAGATATGTTCTATTTCTGCTTGCACTTCATACTCAAAAAGTCCTGGTGCAGTAAATTGCATGGCGTGGTTGTGTGCTTCCACTGCAATGTCAGCAGCTTTACGCATGAACTCCAATTCTGCTTTGCTTTTAATCAAACGCATACTATGGAGGATGGGACTAGTATCTTCAATCGCAATCGGCCCTGTACCCCGCTTAGGATAAGTCCGCATTAAACGTTGCCAATTACTCAGGAGTTTATCATTAAAAGTGCGATCGCGTCCTAAACGGTAATAAATGCGATCAGATTTTTCGAGATACTGCGGTAATTTTTCATCTAGTTCCGCAATTGGATAAGCTTCATCCGCGCCATAAATTTCCTTCGCTGCTTCTACCCCACAGCGATAACCATTCCAAACTTCCTGTTCCCGATCCTTGGGTTGCACAAACAACACAAACTGATGTTCTGGGTGATGTGGCGCTAGAATTGCTACTGCTTGCGGTTCGTTAAACCCAGTCAGATAAAAGAAATCGCTATCTTGACGAAAGTTATACTCGACATCGTTGTGCATCACCGCCATTGGCGCACTACAAAAGATTGCAGTACCATTACCAATCTTGGACATTAATGCTTCCCGACGCTGTTTATATTCTGTCTGCATGATTCGGCTATAAAGAACTTAATTTCATTTTGTCTAAAATTTACACTGATGAACAACCACTATACGGGTGCATAGCTCCCTTTTTGCCAATTTGGCAACATGTTCAGTCAGTTATCAGTTATCAGTTATCAAATTAAATTATTCGTTGTTAACTGATAACTGTTCACTGTTCACTGATTTAAAAGCATTCATGGAAAAATCAATAAATTACTTGCATCTGCCAAAAGTTTTTCAGAATAACAATCGTTTAGATGTTCTGTTGGCTGTGCGTGGTTTTGCCTGTTTAATGGTAGTAATTATCCATTGCGCTCCACCCAGAAATGCACTGATTTATCAAAACTATGATTTAAGTTGGCTTATCTTTAGTCATGGTGCAGTCGCAGTTTGGATTTTCTTTTGTTTGTCTGGCTATTTGATGGGAAAAGCCTTTTACACTGAGCGTTATAGCAGCGATGTCACAGGAGTAATTAACTTTTGGCGTAATCGTGTTTTGCGAATTTTGCCTCTTTATTATTTTGCTGTTTTGATTTTATCTATATTTGTTTATCCTGATGTTCTCAAATTCGAGAATTGGGGATACCTGCTGCGAGTTTGCACTTTCACATATCATCCTTATGTGGCATCTCAGCCAATAGCATTCAATGATGTTTTTTGGTCACTTTCTACAGAAATGCAATTTTATATATTTGTTCCTTTTATCTATAATTTGAGCAAGCCTCTAATCTTCAAACAAAAGCATGTAATTACAGCAGCAATATTAATTACATTAATAGAATTTTTGATTAAACTCTTATCTTGGGTGAGTTTCTCTCATCAAATAAATCACCAAATGGGATATGCATTTAAATATTGGTACACTCCCATATTTAATAATCTTGATATCTTTTTATCTGGATTTTTGGTCAATACATGGATTAAATATTGCAAACCAAAATCTTCTACAACAGATAACAAAATTCATCAAAAAATATTTATTAATAAAAAATCTATAGCTATTATCTTGATGATTTTACTTTATCTATTTACGGCTCATCACTTATATCATCAAGAATTATGGGGATTACCGAATCGTCCTGGTGGCTGGAGAACAATCACTACTATCTTTATTTTTCAGCCATTAACCGCAATTATTACATCTTTTTTCATTTTTGCTTTTGAATCAGATAATTATCATATCTACACCAAAAATGAAAAGTTATCATTTGCTGCTATTTTAAAAAATCCTCTCAGGATATTAGAAGTATTTGGAAGTTTATCTTATGGTGTTTACATTTGGCATATGCCAATTTTACTCAGAATTTATTCAATATTCTCTTCAGATATTCCCATTGAAGCTTTTTACAATAGATTATTAGCAACACTGAGTTTGTCAGTTCTACTAACTACTGTTACATATTACTTAGTAGAATTACCCGCGACGAAATTTAAAATTGAGAAAACAGATCCCCGACTTCTTTAAGAAGTCGGAAATTTTTTGTTTACTATAAGTGTATAAAAATAATATATACTCAGAGATTTTTAGTACATGTTTATTATTTAACTTTTAAACTCCATAGAAAAACAGTTGATATTTTCTATAAGTTTGTTTAGTTAACAATTTGTTTGTAACTAGCATTAAAATATTGCAAAACTGATTATCTTGTACTTGTTTTTTTTCAGAAAATAGCTAGAAAAAGCTTTTATTTTAAGCAAAGCATGACACTTGTGAAGAAAATATTAAGAAGCAATATATGTTATTAACTAACACTTGAATCTCAAATAAAAAAACAGTTAAAAGGTTTATGAACACTTGTCTCAAACACACGCCATGTCCGATCAGATTTCTACTTCTAGTAGCGCTCCAATCTCAACAGACAAATACACAAGCAAAAATCAATTAGAGACAGAAACTTACTCAGGCTACAGGAGTTCTTCAGATGCAAACTCTCAGCTTGAGCTTCCAAATCTGCAAAATCCTAACCCTGTATTCACGAGTGCGGCAATTGTAGCTGATTTCAACGGTGATGGTAAAAACGACAAGTTCTGGCGTAACTCTCAAACTGGTGAAAATGCCATTTGGTTGATGGATGGTACAAATGTCGCCTCTGCGGATTTTGTCAAGACAATGGGTACAGAGTGGGATGTTAAAATCGCCGATTTCAACGGTGATGACAAGACAGATTTACTCTGGTACAACAAGGCCACAGGTGAAAACCAGGTTTGGCTGATGGATGGACAAGCTGTTGTCTCTGAAGGCTCCTTAGCAACACTAAGTCCAGAGTGGACACCAGTGATTGCAGATTTCAATGGCGATCGCAAAACTGATATTCTCTGGCGCAACACAACAACTGGCGAGAACGCAGCTTGGTTAATGGATGGTACCCAAGTAACCACTCCATCTTTTCTCCAGACTGTCGATTCCAACTGGACAGCCAACATTGTTGATATCAACAGTGACGGTAAGACAGATATCTTCTGGCGTAACATAACCACAGGTGAAAATGCTGTCTGGACAATGGATGGTACAAACGCCACTGGTACATCTTTACCCACACTAGGCACAGAATGGGAAGCTACCCTGGGTGATTTTGATCTCAATTACCAAACCGATATTCTCTGGCACAATACAGCCACAGGTGAAAACAAAGTTTGGTTAATGAATGGTACAACAGTTGCTAGTGACACTGCTCTACCTACGCTCCAAGGTTCTAAACCATTAATTGGTGATTTTGACGGTAATGGTAAAACCGATATCTTATGGTACAACCAGGAAACTGGCAAAAACGAGATATGGATCATGGATGGTAGCAATGTTCTGACAACAGTTGCTGCGGATGCACCTAGTGGTGCTTGGGTTCCTAGTATCAGCGATACCAATGGCGATGGTACAACCGACATCTTCTGGCGGAATTACGAAACAGGTGAAAACGCCGTTGTGATTGTAACTGGTACTGACTCTACTCCTACCGCTCTGCCTACACTTGGCAAAGAATGGTATACAGCCTAGATTCAGTTATCAGTTATCAGTTAACTGTTAATAATTTAATTTGATAACTGATAACTGTAGAGACGCGAAATTTCGCGTCTCTACATGCCAAAATTATGACGAAAAATCCTATCCTTTGCAGTATTGGTGTTTTATATCTTGCATCAATTTTTTTGAACTCCCAAGAAATTTATTTCTTGGCTAATAGCTTAACACTCAATTATTTAGTCATCTTAATATGACTTGTGCTATTAGCCTGGAACTTTAGTTCCAGGCGTACTAGTGGAAACATTCTATATCCCCGACTTCTTTAAGAATTCGGGGATATATAATCTCAATGTCTATATGGTCTATCATGATTCATTCAATATTATTGTTTGTGGATTATTTAATTTTTAATTATCAAATCTGTTAATCACAAACAACATTATTAAAAGTGTCAGATGTTCTTGAATGACATAAATTACATAAAGAATAGATGAAAATTCTATGAACTATTGTACATTCTTGATTCTCAATTTTTAATTGAGAATTCTAAATTACAAATTAGACTCTGCCGACCTGTACTAGTAATAAACAAACAGTATGTCTAACTCTAATTCGCCCTTGAATTTGTCTATAGAAACTAGCGTCTCAAAATATGCTTCCACAAATATTTTTGATGACAATACTGTTCCCAATACTAATTTTAGTCTGGGACGTTCCTCAAGTTCAAATGATGAAAAACAATCTTTAGTAGCAGCAAAAAACCCTAATCCTAATTCTAGATTCAGTAATGCAGCTATTGTTGCAGATTTCAATGGAGATGGCAAAGCTGACAAATTTTGGCGTAACTCTCAAACAGGTGAAACTGCTATTTGGCTGATGGATGGTAGCAACCCTCAAGCATCTAATGTAACTACAGTAGATGCTTCCTGGGACTTTACTTATGCCGATTTTAATCGCGATGGCAAAACTGATATCTTTTGGCGCAATAAAAATAGCGGTGAAAATGTGATTTGGCTAATGGATGGCACAAATATTGCCTCTCAAGCTACTTTACAAACAATAAACCCAGCTTGGACTTACAACATTGCAGATTTCAATGGTGATGGTAAGAGTGATATTTTGTGGCGTAATACTCAAACTGGAGAAAATGCTACCTGGTTAATGGATGGTACAAATGTCACAACTGCCGCTTTTTTACCTACCACTGACATAACTTGGACTTCTAGTGTGGTTGATTTTAACGGTGATGGCAAAAACGATATTTTTTGGCGCAACAACATCACTGGTGAAAATAAAGTCTGGTTCATGAATGGCACAGATGCATCAGAATATAATCTCAGCACATTGGAAGGTAACTGGGAAGCTAACGTTGGTGACTTCAATAACGATGGTAGCAGTGACATCCTCTGGCGTAACTATGAAACAGGCGAAAATAAAGTTTGGCTGATGAATGGTATCTTTATTAGTGAAGGTAATTTGTCGAAACAAGACTCTGCTTGGAAACCTTCTATTGGTGACTTCAACGGCGATGGTAAGACAGATGTCTTCTGGCACAATCAGACAACTGGCGAAAACACCGCTTGGTTAATGGATGGAACATCAGTAGGTACTGCGGCTTTCTTACCTGCGACTGGTGCGTCTTGGCAACCAAGCATCGGCGACTATGATGGTGATGGCAAGACAGATGTCTTCTGGCGTAATGGTGAAACTGGTGAAGTTGCAGTTTGGTTTATGAATGGCACAACTGCTAATGGTACGTTTCTACCACAAGTTGGTACTGAGTGGAGCGCTTTTTAACAGTTAAGTAGTTACACCATTTCTTTATGAAGACGCATATAGAGTTCTCGGTTGTGTCCAATACGTACCCCACCCCTTAATCCCCTCCCCGCAAGCGGGGCTACGGTGTACACACAAATCTAGGTTGAGCGCATCTGTACCGCCTCGGAATAAATTCCGAGTACAGATGCGCAAGTCCTCTTCAGAGGACTCAAAAAAAAGTTTGTTCCAGTCCACTTGAGTGGACTTTCGCTATGAGCCTGGAACTTTAGTTCTGGGCGGGATACAGTTTCAACATGAAAAATTTTGACTTGTGTGTACACCGTAGGCAAGCGGGGAGGGGAGGTTTTGCGTCAGCAAAGCCGGGGTGGGGTTCCGACT
>NZ_JCACKS010000129.1:0-64743 GCF_059505505.1 Pelatocladus sp.
ATAATTCTTCTCTCAATGGAATGATCCTTACAGTCCTACCTGGGGAGTTACCTTTGAATTTAAAAGTGACACCTTTGCCAGATGGTTTGCAAGAAGTGCAAGCGCCTGGTCTTGTGACTCGTATTAACCTGAAACTACTCCGCAATGATCCAAAATTGGGGTTAGTCTTTTCTGTGCAAGACTTGCAAACTTTGTTTGGCGTCCCGGCTGAATTTGATATTAATGATTATGCAGTGCGCTTACTTCCACCTTGGTTAAAAACTCCAGTAACGGGGGAATTTAGTGAACCTCAAGAAGCGCCAGTAGAATTAGTGGGACTACCAGAAGTTATCGCTCCAGATTTTAGCATTACTGGTGTTGAGCAGCGTTTGTATGCTAATGGTTTCACTAATTATAGTACTAGTTATCAAGGTAATTTTACAGCTGTTGGTACAGCTTTAGGTGGTAGTTGGTTTATCCGCGCCAACCAACCAAACTTCAAAAATGCTACTACTTGGCAAATTGCTGAAGCCCAATTTCTGCGCCAGACAAATCGGGCTGATTATATTATCGGTTCACAGACACCGTTTTGGTTTGGTCAACAAACGGGTGATTACTGGGGTTTCACGACAATTCAGCGCCACAAGTATAAGCCAAAAGAAACATTGTTAGGTGCGACACCAGATCCACGTCAGCGTTTGCAATCTGCTCAAATTGGGCGAGTGATTACAGGTAAAGCAGAACCAGGAACATTAGTAAGATTAAGTCCAGCTTTTAGCGATCGCCCAGTTGCAGAAGTCTTAGTTGATTCTTCTGGTATTTATCGTTTTGACAATATTCAAGTTGATGGTCGTTTTTTAGCTAGTAATTACCGTCTGTTACTTTACGCCCAAGGACGACTCACCCAAGCACCAGAAATTCGCGATTTAACTTTTTCTTCTGCACCAGGACAATTACCAGCTGGCGCGAATGCGTTGATTGTTTCTGGTGGTTTGCGGAGGAAATTTTCCACAGATAATCCTAATTACTTAGGAGAATTTTCTGATTTCACAGGAGGTGTGTCTCAACGTTGGGGTTTGTCGGAAAACTTAACTGTAGGGATTGGTGGAGTTTACGATAATTCATTTCGCGGATTGGGAGAAATATTTTATCAACCGCAAAATTTACCTTTAACGGTAGCTGTTTCAGCTTTAAGCGGGGATGAAAAAAATCACTGGGATGTGAACGCTGATATTAGATACAGCAGTTTTCAAGTAAATGAGGTACATCTCTGATTGAGTGAAAAACTTTCTTATAATTTATGACCGAATAGTCTGTACCTCATAAACCTGCAATACGCTGTATGATTTTTCTCGGACTGTGCATAGCCGATTTTTTAGCGATCGCTTTGGTTCTACTTTTAATCTTGATTGGCGAATGCTTCCTTGGCTAGGTTTCTTATCAGGCTACAACAGTCGAGATGGTGCTTTTGGGGGTTTAGAAATTTCCCATAGTCGGAAAAATTCTTTTACCTTTGCTCGTGCTACTTTAGACACTCAAAATCACTTCCGTTGGAGTTTTCTGCAACGCTTGGGTGATATGGAATTCACAACTCGTGGGAATGAAGTTGGTTCTCTATCTCAATTCGCCTACAATTTTTCCGGGAAGAGTTCTTTTGATACGGGACACTCATTGCTTTTGAATTACGAAACTAGTAATTTACTTTCCCAGGAAAATAATCTAGCTAGTGCGAGTTGGCGTTATCGTTCACCAGCACGCGCTATTGATGGAAGCTTTTTGTGGGAAGCACAACTAGGTTATGGTATTGGTTCACAAGGTTCAGGAGCGATCGCCAGCTTGGGAACAACAATTATCCCTGGTATAATGCTGCGGGGACGTTACCAAGCAGTATCGCTGACTTCAGATGAACCAAGTTTTGGGATTGAGTTAGTTTCTAGCGTTGACATGCAAAGAGGAATTCAGCCTGATTCTTCTAGGCGTTCTAACTATTTCCGCACCCAAGGCGGTATATTAATTCAACCATTTTTTGACCGCAATCATAATGGCAAACGTGATCCTAATGAAGCAGTGTATCTCAAACAGCCAGAGTTAATGCTCATTCTCAACAACCGTCCTTTGAAGTTTTTCCAACCAGAAATTCAAAATGAAGCAGCTTTGGTGCGTTTGTCTCCTGGTAAATATCGCCTTGATCTCGACCCAGCAGGATTTCCCGTTGACTGGAAAACAGCAACAGATGCTTTAGCTGTGGACGCACCAGCGCTGGTAGTTATACAACAGTAGAGTTACCTCTTGTCAAGTCTTACACCCGTACCGGAGTTGTAACTGATGTCAAAGGTCAGCCAGTTCCAGGGGTACGGGTAGAAGCTATTCAAGCAAATTCAGGTCTGCGACGATTGTCTGTTACTAACGGTGCTGGAGTTTATTATCTTGAAGGATTGCCACAAGGAGATTATGCTTTAGAAATTAACGGCAAGTCAGCTTTACCTGGTAATTTGCTATTAGAGGAATCTTCTCAATCATTTCAAGAAATTAATCTCCAGCAAAATTAAATCAAATAACCCAATTTAGGAAAAGAAAACATGCACTAAACCTTTACCAATGACAAATGACAAATGACAAATGACTTATTCTGATTGAATTGGGTTATCTTTAGGATTAACTAATCTCAGCAGCTTTTGCTTAATTTGAGTATCGAAAACTTCCCACTTCATTTTTGCATAAGTGGAATTCTCGTTACTGCCTGATAAGAAACCCATAGGAATTTCAAAACCACCAGCGCTGGTGCGTCCACCACCAAAAAATCGACCACTGCTATCTTGTCCAAAAGCTTCTTTGATAAACTCATCAGGATCTAGGGTAAGTTTAGTGGTTCTCAAAGAGCCTACAACGACTTCTAATTCTTCATCTTCATCGTGAACAATGCCGTAAACTAAAGCTGTGTGGACATTTTCTTCAGTGACGAGAAAATCTGCGGCTTGGGGAATGGCGTCTCTGTCGTCGTAGCGCAAGTAACCAACTCCAGCAATGGAAAAGTTGTTTTGGACTATACGGTTTTTGAGCGATCGCTCAATCACATCCATTACCCGTTTAGAACGGTTAGCTAGCAGTACGGCGTTAAGTAGCTGGGCGTCGTAAAATCTGCTCAGATAGCCTGCTGCCATGAAATCTTCTTCTCTGGCTTGCATCAGCAGGTTGGTATCTGAACGCAAACCATGCATTAAGGCAGTTGCACATTTGACATGCTGATTAATACTGCTATCTAAAGGCAGTAAACCTGCTTGCAAGTACTGAGTAAAAATTGTTGCTGTGGCTCTGACAGCAGGACGAATATCAACAAATTCTGATTTGAGGTCTCCTTGCAAATTGTGATGGTCAATGACTGCCATCAGTGGAATTCCTGCTTGTTGCACTAATGGCACTAATCCAGAGGTCGTTCCTTGGTTATCAATTAAGACATAACCTTGGTAAGAAGACAAATCTTTGCTTTTGAGATTGGGCAGCGAACAACGAATAGCTGGTAAACCAGTTAGCTTCACAAGGGCAATATTTTCTTGATGGCTAAGAGTGCCAGCGTAGATGATCTCGCACTTAATATCATACTGTTGAGCGATTAACAGGTAAGCCCAAGCAGAAGAAAGAGCATCTGGATCTGGAAAATCTTGCAGAATTACTAACTGGCGATCATGACGGTGTGCAAGCATCATCTGACGTAATTCTTCTGATTTCTGTAGAGTCACAGAATTGGCACGCTGACCTACTAGAGAATTGCTTCCTTCTGTTGATGTTTGTGTTCCAGCAGACTGTCTGATGAGTGGAACATCTAAAGACTCTTTGTCTATGTCTACCTCATCGGGATTCACTTCTGGAGTTGGATCTGTCGTCAATGGCAATCTCTCAAACTGATTAAGGGAAGAATGAAACTGCATAGTAAATGGTTTGTACAGTGTGGCATTATATTAAGTCCAACAATCAAGACTGCAACCAGCAAATCACTGGTTTAGCCACACTATCTCGATCTTCGCAAAAATCAATGAACTTGAGAATGTATATATGGGTCTATTTTTTCTACATTTGTTTGGTGAATAACCGAAGGATGCTTTATCTATAAAATTGGCAAATTAAAAAATTAACTACTTGCTAAAACACCAAAATATGCTATTATTGCGAGGTTGGTAAAAAATCGGCAATAAAACTTTACAAACTCCTACGCCAGCTTGTAAAAGAAAAAATAGCCGACAACAAGCCGAAAAACCAACCTCGTCTATACTTGGTGAACAGCAAAAGCTATAAAAAACTTTTACCGATTGATATTAAACAAAGGTAATTGTCAAAGACCTATAACATACTTTTGCCACTCCTTGTGTGTTCCAGTTTTTAGATGCTTTGTGACCTCAAAGTACAAACTGCTATAGGGTCTGCGAGGTTGATGGCGTAGCAGCATATGTGCTTCATGGGGGGTGCGGCAACCCTTTTTAACATTGCAGCGGACGCAAGCTGTAACAATGTTTTCCCAGGAATCTCCTCCTCCACGCGATCGCGGTAACACATGATCTAAGGTCAGCTCATCTCCTGTGTAACCACAGTACTGACAGCTGTGACCATCTCGATGCAATATGTTTCGACGAGTCAGAGGAATTTCTTTATAGGGAACCCGGACATAATGGCGTAATCGGATTACCGTTGGAAGCGGAAAACCGGAGTAGAGAAACTTGCCATTGTGTTCTACCCGCTCTGCCTTACCCTTGATTAACAGAACCGCAGCACGGCGCCAACTCGTGATGTTGAGCGGTTCATAAGAGGCGTTCAGTACTAAAACCTTCCCCATTGATAATCGTTCGAGGTATTAGTTTTACATATATTAACACACAATGTACTCTGGTTTGGTAATGAGAATAAATTATACTTCTAATTTTTTGGTCTAAATCTCAATGAGTAGAAAAGTCTAGATTTTTAGAGCAAGAATTTAGCGATCGCTCCAATGGTATTCAATAATTGGGCTGACCGTTGATTTTATTAATTCCCAGCTTACTAGCTTTGAAACCATGCCGTTCGTAAAATGCAGAGGCTTGTATGTTTTGCTGTAATGTATGTAAATTCAATTCCAGTGGACAAGCTTCTTTGGCTTTTTCGATCAGCATTGAGCCAATACCCTGATTTTGGTATCGAGTATCAACAAAAATCTGATCTAAATATCTTTTTTGCTCCATAACTACAACGAAACCAATTATTTTATTTTCCAATTCTGCTACCCAAACAAGTCCTTGCACAGCGATTTCATCACGGAAGCGAACAATCCATGTTGTGTATGATTGTGGATGTGTCAGTTTGGGAAAGGTTTCATGCCAAGTACGCCACCAAAGCTGAACTACCTCTTCTAAATCTTCTGGACAATATGGGCGAATTAGAACCATGGTTAACTAATTAAACCTAATCCCATTATTAGCTCTTGTGCTATTGACACGATGAGCGGTAAACTTCTGTGATTATTCCAGAGTAGCTTTCAGCAACATGAATAAATATATAAGCTGAAAGCACAACAGTGGTGTGATAGGAGTAAACAGGATGTTAAGTCATGAGCAATCTCAGGGTGTTGCAATTGGGCAATGTGACACTTATGCTTGGTTTTCACAACGTGCTTGGGTGGAAATTGATTTAATGGCTTTGTCGCACAATGTCCAACAACTGCGTCAATTCTTATCACCACGTACCCAGCTAATGGCAGTTGTGAAAGCAGATGCTTACGGACACGGAGCAATTACAGTTGCCCAAACAGCATTACAATCAGGAGCAAGTTGGCTTGGTGTTGCCACAGTTCCAGAAGGAATTCAATTACGCGAAGCTGGAATTAAAGCTCCAATTTTGATTTTAGGTGCAACTCATACTCCAGAACAAATTTATGCGATCGCTCATTGGGAACTTCAACCAACACTATGTAGCCCCAAACAAGCACTGGTTTTTTCCAACATTTTAGAAGCAATCAATCATAGTTCTCCCATACCTGTACACGTTAAATTAGACACGGGTATGTCGCGCTTGGGAACTAATTGGCAACAAGCCTGCGAATTTGTCCAGCTAGTCCAGAGTTTGCCACTTTTAAAGATAGCTAGTGTATACTCTCACCTAGCAACAGCAGATAGTCATGATCCGACTGTCATGCAACTACAACACCGTCGCTTTCAAGAAGCGATCGCTCAAATTAAAGCCTTGGGAATCAAACCACCTTGCTTGCACTTGGCAAATTCAGCCGCGACCCTCAGTGATAAACAATTACACTACAACATGGTGCGTGCGGGTTTGTTGATTTATGGACTTTACCCAGCTACACATTTGCGATCGCAAATTGAACTTAAACCTGTTTTGCAACTCAGGGCGAGAGTTACTCAAGTCAAAACCATTGCTGCTGGTACTGGTGTGAGTTACAGTCATCAATTTATTGCCAAGCAAGAAATGCGTATTGCTGTTGTTGGAATTGGTTATGCAGATGGTGTACCGCGCAATCTTTCCAACAAAATACAGGTATTAATCCGTGGTCAACGAGTCCAACAGATTGGTACGATAACAATGGATCAGCTAATGCTAGATATCAGTGCTTTACCAGATATACAAGAAGGTGAAGTAGTCACTTTACTTGGTCAAGACGGTAAACAACAAATATCTGCTGATGATTGGGCAAATCAATTAAACACGATTTCCTGGGAAATTCTCTGCGGTTTCAAACATCGTTTACCTCGTCTAGGTGTAATTTAAGTAATGATGTTCAGGGACTTGAGAAGTTGTGATCTTGCTATCAAGAATTTTTAATCAAATCAGCAGCTTTTTCAGCAATCATAATTGTGGGGGCATTAGTATTACCACCAATAATGGATGGCATAATTGATGCATCTACTACTCGCAGTCCTTGAACTCCGTGTACTTGCAATTGGGAATTAACTACCGCCATCGAATCATTACCCATCTTGCAAGTACCAATTGGGTGATACAAAGTTTCTACAGTATCTAGAATATAAGCACGTATTTCTTCATCATTCTGTACCTGCAAACCGGGGACTAATTCTTCACCTCGGTAGTGATCAAAGGCTGGCATTTTTGCTAAATGACGCGATATTTTGACACCTGCTACTAAAACTTCTAAATCAGCGGCTTTTTCTAAATAATTGGGTTGAATGATGGGTGCTTCTAGAGGATTGATAGAACCTAAAGTAATGCTACCTTTGCTTTGCGGATATAAAAGAGTCGCGCCGAAAGTAAATCCATGTCCTTTTGGTTGGATAAAGCCGTGATTCAAGAAAAAAACAGGCGCAAAATGAAATTGTATATCACTTATTGTTAAGTCAGGATGGGTTTTAACAAAACCTCCCGCTTCCGCAACATTTGTGGTGAGAGACCCATTTTTTAAAAGTATATACTTCAGAATATTTCTAAACTTTTCTGCATTTGCTAGAGATATAGATTGTGTACATTTATAGGCAACAGGTACACACAGATGATCTTGTAAATTTCTGCCGACACCAGGTAAATTCATGACAACAGGAATTCCCAGAGATTTTATTTTTTTTGCATCTCCAATTCCTGATAGCATTAATAACTGTGGTGAATTAATTGTACCAGCACTTAAAATAATTTCTTTGGCGATTTTTATTTCATATCTTACTTGATTATGAATATAGATTAAACCAACAACCTTGTTACCTGAAAAACTTATTTTTGTGACTTGAGAATTGGTTTGAATAGTAAGATTAGAACGTCGTAATATTGGCTTTAAATAAGCAGATGCGACACTGTGACGTTTCCCATTTTTTTGAGTAACTTGATAGAATCCTACTCCTTCTTGTTTTGCACCATTGAAATCATGATTGAGTGAAAAACCTGCTTGTTGCGCTGCTTTAACAAAGGCGTGAGAAAGTGGATTAATACAGCGCTGATTTGTGACGTTGAGAAGTCCATCTACACCGTGATATTCATTCTTCAGCACATTCTGATTTTCAGCTTTAATGAAGTAGGGGAGTACGTCTTTTGCACTCCAACCTAAATTACCTAATTCCTGCCAATAATCATAGTCACGCAAATTACCACGAATATAAATCATGGCGTTAATTGAACTACTTCCACCGATGACTTTGCCACGAGGCCAATATAATTGACGATTGTTGAGGTGAGACTGTGGTTCTGTGTAATAAGCCCAGTCATATTCTGTTTTAAATAACTTATGAAAACCTGCGGGAATATGAATTTCTTGTTTTTGATCTGAATTCCCTGCTTCTAACAGTAACACTGTTGTGTTTGGGTCTTCAGTGAGGCGATTTGCTAAAACACAACCTGCTGAACCTGCACCGATAATCACATAATCATACATTATTTTTGTTGATAATTGCTGAATAGGAGCATGTTTGTTGATCACGCTCTTAAAGAAACTTTAAGTATTTTTTAACTCCTGTGACACCACATGCAGTGATCCCCAAGTAAAGATAGTAGGGTGATAAAAATACTACTCCTAACACACTAACATTCCAGAAAAGTTATCTCCCTAGAGTCAGCTTTTCCTGGAGAAACCAATCTCTGCAAAATCCACAAAAGGGGGTAAAGTAGTATGCTTTGCGACAGATGTAGGCGTCAGCAAACCTGTTTGCCGATGCTATTTTCTAAAAGAGACCCGCAGTTGCAAAAAATGCTCAAAAATCTGAAAAAATGTGAGTTGCGTGTAGTTAAATAAAACTTTACTAACAGCATGATTGCTGATCTTCAGGTTGTCACACTTGTAAATTATTTTGATAGTAAAGCTATCTCATGTAATACTTCTAACAATCGCTGAATTTCTGCCACCGTGTTGTAATGTACTAATCCAACTCGCAACAAACCACCGCTAGCTTCTACTCCTAGCTTTTCAGTCAAATTTATGGCGTAGAAATTACCATACCAGGTAAAAATACCGCGATCGCCTAAAAGTTTTGCCACTATTTGGGGAGATTGTCCCTCTAGTCGAAATGCTACCGTTGGTGTCCGCCAACTAAAACGTGCTGGATCGGTAATACCGTAGACAGTTAAGCCACTAATCTCCAAAAGCCCACAAATCAATTCTTTGCTGAGTTCTGCTTCATATTGTTGAATAGCTGTCATTGCAGTTACTAAAGCCGCACGCCGATTGGGATAAGATGACGATGTTGCATGTCTGGGTGGACAGCGAAATGTCTCCCATTTGCCTGTATCAGCTTCTAGAAGAGTAGAAAGTAACTGAGTTTCCACTGAAGGCGAGACATGACAACCGATTTTTGCCAAATAATTAATCGCCGCTACCATCCCTGCTAAACCTTCGTGGTTTAGCGTACCTGTTTCCCAACGAGATGGTGTTTCATCGGAAGCGGGGCGGACTTTGTAAGGTTGGAGACGGGCTAAATGTTCGTGTTTCCCGTAGAGAATTCCGACATGAGGCCCAAAAAACTTATAAGCAGAACAGACAAGAAAATCACAATCGAGCGATCGCACATTAATGGAAGCGTGGGGTGCGTAGTGGACTGCATCCACAAAAACCAACGCCCCGACTGTATGAGCAAGTCGGGCGATCGCGGCAATATCATTTATTGTACCAACTGTATTAGAAGCATAGCCAACTGCTACTAGACGTGTGCGATCATTAATTTGCTGTTCAAGATCGCTCCAGTTGAGAGTACAATCTTCAACATTAATATTAACAAACCGGATGGTTGCACCACGTTCAGCCAATGCAGACCAAGGAGAAACATTAGCATCGTGGTCAAGACGTGTCACAATTATTTCATCACCGGGTTGAATTTCTCGACCGATAGCCCGACTCAATGTATAGGTGAGGGTAGTCATGTTTGCACCGAAGACTACTTCACTTGCGTGACATCCAAGGAAATCAGCCACAGCAGTTCGAGCCGAATCAATTAGCGCATCTGTCCGGGCGCTAGTGGTAAAAGGCCCGTGGGCGTTAGCATTTGATCTCACCAGGTAATCGGCGATCGCATCTATTACTGATCCTGGTACTTGTGTACCTCCCGGCCCATCAAAAAAAATTACAGGTTGATTGTTAATTTTTTGGGTCAATGCCGGAAACTGGGCAAGTATCCATTCTATATCAAGAGGTGCTTTCATGGCTGACCGACTCCTGGCTTTGAGGCGAAATCAGTTTCCAGTAAACAGTTACCAGTGTTCACTGAATAATGATCAATAACTGTTAATATTTTAACCTCTGCACCCTTATCATTGCCAGAAATTACCAAGCTCTACAACTCGTTGGGGTTAATGCCTAATTCTCGCAGTTTTGCTGCTAAACGTTCAGATCGTTCTGCTTCTTGTTCTATTGGGGTAGCAATCCAATTACCGTTGACATCATACCAGCGCAGCCATAAACGCGTGATACCTTGGTAAGTACCTTGCCACAGTCCCAAGCCTAATTCTAAGGTTGGCATCCAAATACGCTGTTCTTCCAAATTTATTTCAGTGTAGCGGTCTGCCTGAAGAATAAATGCTCGCAGTGTATCCGTATAGCGGTCAAAAACTATGTAATAGGGAACACGTAGTATTTGTTCATAAACCTGCCATTTAGTTGGCGGTTGATCTACAACTCTGAGATTACGTCCTAAATCTTCTTTTTCTGTACTAGGAGAAAGTAGTTCCACTACAACGAAGGGATTGACTCCTTCTTGCCAAACTACGTAACTCAAACGTAGGTCTTTTTCTTCGTATAATCTAGAGACACCAACCACTGCATACCAATCAGGCCGCTTGTACCATAGAGGGTGGCGAGAGTCGTAATAAAGATTTAAATCACTGGCAACAAAAACTTCATCTGGAGAATAAGTTGGCGGACAAAAGGTTTCCCGTAAAAGTTGGGGTTGATATATATGAAACTCATCAGGCAAACCAGGCTCCTCCGGATCTTCACTTTTGAGATCATACATGGTAGGTAGAACTTCTTTTGGCGAAAGCGGAGGATCTATTTGGTACATAATGGTAACAACAAGGTTCACATTGTTGGAGTTGAGATATCTTTACCAACACACAATTCTCAATTCAGATCTAAATTCAAAGTGTACTACAGGTCGCATATCTCCATTTTAGATGTAAGAGCAGAGAAACCAATCACACAACTCAAAGAACCTACAACCCAACCTCGCCATTCTGTTAAAGAGTGAATTATACCTGCTGCGGGGAAATGTCCTTCAGGAGCATCTGAACTAAAAGTTAAGTCAGAATAAAACAACCAGTTGTCATTTACGCGCCAGCCAACATGATCACACAATAGACACCATATTTCATAATCAATATCAGTTTGAGCGCCGACACTTTCCCAAATACTCTTTTGCACACTGAAGCCAAAGCGCCCATTACTGTATTTCAGCCACAACTGGTCTATGGTAAAAAGGTCAATGCAGGGAAGTTGATTGATAGATTGAATATTCAGCCAGCCTTCTTTTTCTCTACCTGCTGCCTTTAGCAGTAAAGTGAGAGTTTCTCGATCTGCTTGTTTCCATTTACCAGCTGCTAAGAGATCATTTAATTGCTGATAGTTTATTTCTAGTGCAGAGTAGAAATTAATATTTTTATCTTTCTCTTTAATATTATATATGTTATTAATTTTATCGTTTTTAAACTCTGAATTGAAGACTGAAATATTGTTAAGTTTTAAAAAATGTTCTGTTGTTCTATTGACCTCATTATGATAATCATTAGTGCTTGTTACTTCTAATGTTTGGAGTGGTAAATTTAACCTTCTATTTTTTTCTAGATAAGAGGGTTGGAGTACAATATTGGTTTGAGAATATAAAAATTCAGACCGCAACTGAGCAATTCTTTGCATTGCGGCGATCGCATCTATATCTGGAGTAGAAGCTATACTATTCACCTGCATCCATAGTTGCTCTGCTAGTTCCAGATTGTTGTCAACTTCAGCTTGAAAAGCACTGATTTTGAGTTTAGAAATATCGTCTAAAGTCGCATGTTTTAGTAGAAGAATCTGGTGTGACTTAGCTTGTGGTTCAGCAACTATGTGGGGTGTTTGTCGAGCATGTTTATATTGATAAACGAGTTGTGGCACTCGAAAACTGAGATATTTGTTCAAACGTTCTATTGTGGCACATTGTCCCTGATTGCCTAAACCTTCGAGTAATGCATAGGTAAACACTCCTTGTTTTAACGCATCAATTTCATAGGAGTATTCATCAAAACTACAAGAAAAAATGCTGGTGAATCTATTTTGACGTGCCATTTGTTGAGTTTGTTGCCCAAATTTTTCCCCCAAAGTTTTGTTTTGATGACGACAAGCATCAAAGATTAAAATAACATTACCAGAGCCACAGCCACGTAAACCTTCAGTCAGATAATTAACTGGAATCCCTGTATTTTCTACATCTTGTATCTTACCATCACAGGGCATGATGTAGTCTTGATTAGCATGTACAATACCATGACCACTAAAGAAACACCAAAAGTTATCTCCTGGCTGCAAGCAGGATTTTTCAAATAAATTATGTAAAAAATGCAACAAGTTATTTCGAGAAGGATGAGTTGAAGTCTCGAACCCTTTGGGTGAGTTATCACAGAACAAGCAAACTTGATCAAAACCAGCTTCATTGCAGAGAAATTCCCGCATTAACTGTGCATCTCTCTTAGCATACTTGAGGGGTTGCAGGAATTCATACTGGTTGATACCGATTACCAAGGCCCAGTTTTTTGTCATTTTCAGTTGTGTGCTTACCACTTGAACTTTAGTGTAATTGCTCGTTGTTATATTTTTAATTGACAGATAAGGAAACAAAAAAATTAGCTTACTCACCAACAATAGACATCTCCAGAAATGAGGTATCGACCCTGACTGCACAAGGGTTTTATATTCTTTTTCACCAGATGTCTAATAATCAAACAGGAGCATAAGTATAAAAGAGACTTTCCAGTGGGAGCATCCCAATTTTTTCATTTTTCCATATCCCGCGCTTGGGTTTAAACCCTTAGCTAATAGCACAAGTCGTCTTTATACGACTCAAGACTCAAATAAATCAAACAGTCTGGCTTAAGCAGACTTTAAGTTATGAGACTGCGATTTCAATCGCAGGTGGATTTTTTGAACATTTAAGATGCTCCCCTTTCCAGTTAAAATCAGTGAAAAATTAGCAATTGCTAGTTGATAACTGTTAAAGTCTCTACACTAATACATTAGATATCGGAGTTCTTCAGGACATATGCAAAAAAAAATGAGTTCGATCTATGATTTAATGTCGCTGCGTTCTACGTAATAAGAACCTAATACTAAAGCATCCATGTTAGTTCTCAAGAAGCATTGAATTGCTTCAGTGGGAGTCCGAACAATGGGTTCATTTTCGTTGAGAGATGTATTGAGAACAATAGGAATACCCGTACGTTGAGCAAAGGTATTAATTAAGTCCCAATAGAGAGGATTTGTTTGACGACTGACACTTTGTAAACGCCCTGTACCATCAACATGAGTAACAGCAGGAATTAATTCTCTTTTTTCTGGGCGAATTTTAAAGACTTTTTCCATGAACGGTGCAGGTTCATCGATTTCAAAATATTCACCGACTTTTTCTTCCAATATACTAGGAGCGAAGGGGCGGAATTTTTCCCGGAACTTGATTTTGAGGTTGATGATATCGCGCATATCCAAGCGACGTGGATCTGCAATGAGGGAACGGTTCCCTAAAGCCCTAGCAGCAAATTCCATTCTGCCTTGGAACCAACCGACTACTTTACCTTCACAAAGAAAATCAACAACTTGGTTGAGTAGGGCTTCTCGCTCTAGGTGTTTGGGTTGCAAGTCATGAGACTGTAATGCTAGCAAGCACTCTTCATCAGTAAATTCCGAACCCCAATAGGCATGATTTAGAACAAAATGACGAGGTTGTTTGAGCATTTGATGCCAAACAAAGAAGGCTGCTCCAATACATGTACCATTGTCAGCAGCGCCCACTGGAATATATACGTTTTTAAAAGGAGTATTTTGAGTAATCTTGCCATTCGCAACAGAGTTCATCGCTACACCGCCTGCTAAACAGAGATTTTCACTCTTGTAGCGATCGCTCAATCGGTTGATTAAATGAAAAATAATTTCCTCTGTCACTGCTTGCACAGATGCTGCAATATTTTGATGTTTTGATGTCACTTCTGACTTGGGTTGTCGAGCTGGACCTAGTAATTTTTCTAGTTCTGGGCTGTGGAAAGGTTCAACATGGGGCGCACCATTGTCCCATTTCATGGCGATACCCTGCTCATGATGAGTGAAATAATCTAAGTTCAACTCAAAACTATCGCCTTTGGGATAAATAATTCGGCGCAATGCTTCTAAATATTCTGGTTCCCCATAAGGTGCTAATCCCATCACTTTATATTCATCGCCATAGGCAGGAAAACCTAAGTAGAGAGTAATAGCATTGTAAAGATAACCGATAGAATGGGGATAGTGAGTACGGCAGAAGTAATCGAGACGCTTGCCTTCACCTGCACCGGAGAGAGTACTAACAAAATCACCCATCCCGTCAATGGATAAAATGGCAGCTTTGTCAAATGGGGAAACAAAGAAAGTACTGGCTAGGTGGGTTGTATGGTGTTCTAATGTGTGGATAGGAGTGCTAATGTCTTCTGGTTGACAGTGGCAAGCTTCTGCTAATTGTTCCTTAAGGCTAGCAGATTTACTTTGTTTGCTAAAGCGATCCAAAAGTGATGACAGGGAAGGACGTTGTTGCAAGGTGAACAGTAGTTTGCGGTTCAGGTTGGCTTTGGGATTGAAGGAGACAGCAACATGATCCAAATCTGCTGCACTAATACCACCCACTTGCAAACAATAGCGGATAGATTGAGCAGGGAATCCAGCCCAGTGTTTGGTGCGGGTGAACCGTTCTTCTTCGACTACAGCAATAAGTTGACCGTTTTGGATCAGGCAAGCTGATGCATCACCGTGGTAAGCGTTAATTCCAAGAATGTTCATGTTAGTTTTACTTTAATTTATAGGTTAGTTAGAAAATTTGAAAGTTATTTTTGCTTAATAACGAACCACATCGGACTTAAGGTTGGCTCCTGTATAACCTGTGATCATCCAAAAAAAGGAACGACCAATATCACGAAGAATAGGAAAGATAGGTTCTTTTTGTTGGTTGGATGGGACAGAAAGTGGAGTAAAGGCAATTCCTTGGCTACCGAGGATGATAGTGGCGATCGCTCTGGCTCTGGGCATGTGATAGTCTGAGGTAACTAAAAACACATGTTGAATTCTGTATTGTTGGAAATCTGAAATGAGTGTAGTAAAGTTCGTAACGGTGTCACTAGCACGGTAATCTAGATAAAGATGGCTGTCTGGGATGCTTGCCTCTTGAAAAATTTGATGCACCTTATTGGGATTAATATTAGGAGAAGAAACCCAAATTTTTAGGGATGGATACCAGTGAGCAAATTCAGCAGTAAATTTTTCTCTTTCTCCGAGTGAAGTACCACCAAGCATAAGAATAGCTTGGGGTTGAGGAGCTTGGATTTTGGCGATCACAAGACGTACAGGAATTATACTAATTAGGGTGAGTATAAAACCTACTAAAGCCAAAATCAAATATCTTTTGAGTTTGCTATTTAACCGTTTCATGGATAGGCTCAAGCCAGTTATTCAACAGATGATCAACCTCTTATTGATGAGCAAGGATTGCATCATAGGCACAGGAAAGGTTTTGAGCGATCGCATTCCAGGAATATCGACTATTTGCCAGATTTTTACCGTTCTCACCTAGTTGTTGTCGTAATTTCGCAGATGTAAGCAATTGAGCGATCGCATTTGCAAGAGCATCCACTTCTCCTTCTACAACTAATCCCGCTTTCGCTTCGGCAATTTCGGGAGCAATTTGCACACCAGGAGTGACAATTACTGGCAATCCCACTACCATAGCTTCTGCTACTGCTATGCCAAAGTTTTCGGAAAACGAGGGTAAGACAAAAATATCACAGCCTTGAAGAAGCAACTGTTTATCTGTACCTTTGACGAAACCAGCAAATGAAATATGGGAGGTTAAGCCAAGGGATGTCATTAAATTTTTCAGTTCCTCAACATAATCTGTCTCCCCCGTACCAGCTAAGATGAGATGAAAATTATGGTTTTGAGCAGCCAATTGGCCGAGCGATCGCATCAGCAAATCAGGACGCTTTTTGTAGTGGAGGCGAGAGAGAAACAACACCACCGGTGTTTCAATGGGAATTTCATAAAGATGGTGAAGTTTTTGCTTGGCATCTGGCAAATAAATTGGTTGATTTACTCCTAAAGGTAAAGTAACAGTGGGACTTGTAATGCCAAAGTTACGGACATCTTTGGCTTCACTAGTTGAGGTGCAATGAATAGCAGCAGCTCGATTTAGATTATGTCGTTCAGTCAGGAAGGTATATATTTGTTTTTTGAGGCGACTTTGAGACAACGCCCAAGGCTCTAATTGTCCCATTGTCCGGACTGTGTAGGGTATACCTTGCCATCTAGCAATTGCTCCAGCACAACTAGAGGCATAAGAAAATAAATAGTGTATATCTAAAATGTCGTAATCTTTAATATGCAGCCAAAGCCAACGAGTCAATGCTGGCGAAAAGATAAACTCCTTCATGCGTGGGGTAAATCGAGGCAAAAACCATACGGGAACTTGTTGGTACTCAACACGTTGGTTGAGAGGCACGTCTAATAGTTGATTGGAACCGTTATCATTAGTCGTGACAATTTCAGTGTCAACACCACACTCGCGCAAAGCTTTGACTAAATTCAAAACTACTTCGGTTGGCCCTCCTAAAGTTGGACTAACCGAAGGGATAATATGTAAAACTTTCACCTGGAGTTTATTAAGGTAGCTAGGGTTTGTTTGAATTGTTCAAAACCGAAAGTATCAATTACTTTCTGTCGGAGAATTTCTGGTTGATACAAGATAGGAGCGGGGTAAGTACCTTTGAGAATTTTGATCAGAGATTGGGCGATCGCTTCCACATCATCCGGGTTAACTAAAACACCTAATTCTCCGTAGCAAAGAGCATCAATGGCTCCATCTTGACTACCTCCTATAACTGGTTTGCCACAGGCTAATGCTTCTAAGTAAACAATCCCAAACCCTTCTCCTTTACTGGGCATGGCAAAGACATCACAAAGATTATAGTAGTCGCACAATTCGCTGTCAGGAATAAAGCCTGCTAAGGTAACGCACTCTTGCAAACCTAGTTGAGTAATGAGTTGCTCAATCCGATAGCGATCATCACCTTTGCCACCGATGATGTAATGAACATCGCGAAGCTGATGCCGAATTTTAGGTAAAGCTTGAATAATTTTGTCATAGCCTTTGTAGGCATCAACACTGTCTAACCTCGCAACGGTTAATATAACTGGCTGTTCGGGTTTAAGTCCATATCGCTCTAACAAATATCTCGGCTTGCTAGCTATGTGAAAGCGACTAGCATCAAAGGTGTTGGGTAAAATTTTGATTTTGCTTGGATCTAAGTTTTGCTCGTTTAGCAGGCGATCGCGTGTGTAACTGCTTACTGCTAAGATGCGATCGGCATGGGATAGAGCTGTTTTTAAAGTAGGATTTGTGATATTCCAAGCATCTACACCATGAGCAACAGCCCAATAAGGTATGCCAAATAAGCGTTTTAACAAATAGGCAACCACAGTGAAATTCAGATGAGAGGATATAATCAGGCTAGGGCGTTGCCATAGTCCATGTCCTAAAAGTTGAGTAGCAAAAGCAAATGTTCTCAAATTTTTATGCCACTTACCTGCAAAGTGAAACCGCGTATTCTTGATAAAAGAAACGCTTGATAAACAGCGAGTATCATGTTTGAGAAAAACATCATATTCAATATGAGGATATAAATTTTGTAATGCTTCCAATAAAAAAGCTGAATATACCTGAATTCCTCCTTTAAATTCAAAAATATTCGGAAACCATATATGTAAATGCTGATATTTGTTAGAGTTTTGATTATTTTTGAGAATTCTTCTGTTTTGTTTTAATAAATTCTTAGCATCAAGATTGATCATTGTTATATCAAATAATTAATAACAATAATTAAACTTTATCAGTAGATCTATCGTCAATGGCTTGACGATATATTTCAATATATTTTTCAATCATTCCTTCTGCTGTAAATTTTTGATAATTCACAAAGCCTTGTAACTTAAATTCTTCTAATCTAGGAAGATAGCTAACAATTTTTTCCGCAGCTATTTCAGGGTTATCTGCTTCTATATATATTGCTGCTTCTCCTCCCACCTCATTCATCGGAGGACGGTTTGAGGTAAATACAGGACAACCACAAGCTTGAGCTTCTATAATAGGCCAGCCAAAACCTTCATAAAGGGATGGGAATAGTAAAGCAGTTGCAGAAGAATAGAGCGATCGTAAACTTTCGTTATCAACATTTACTAAGTCTATGACTTTATGAGTCAGATTACGTACAGTTATTAACTGGCGCATTTCCACAGTCATGGGTTTACCTACCATGACTAAATAAAAATCAGGGTGTTGAAGTTTCAACATTAATTTATCAAAAATTGCTAGAACTCCCAGCCGATTTTTGTACCAGTAATTTCCTCCAACATGAAGAATAAATTGGCTATCTTGAGGAATTCCTAAATATTTTAAACGTTGCTTGGCTTCTGTAGTTGCCATTGGTCTATAGGGGTAGTTTAAACCCATAGGAATCAAAGATACAGCACTTTCAGAAAGAGAACTCAAACGTAATAAATCACTTCTAGTTTGTTCAGAAACACACACGATTTTTTGAGCTTGATCAAGTCCCTTTAAAATCATTTGCTGTATTTGTTTACCTGTCCATTTAGTTTTAAATTCGGTAAACTCTCCCAAAGCGGAACGAATTGCTAGTAAATCATGACAAGTAACAACATGAGGTATGTTTCTTAAATATTTTGTGTAAACGGCATTACCATGATCACATATATGAATCACATCAGCCCAAGATAAAGCTTCACGTAATTGTGATGGGAAGAGAATTAATTTATCAATATAACCTAACCATTTTTTGAACAATTGCGAAGGTAAATTCAGCCTACCAAAATGAGGAATTGGGTGAATTACACGTACTTGATGACCAAATTGATTTAGGTAAATTTCCAGCATAGAAGCAAATCTATTCATACTTTCTATGGAATCTGGCTGATAATTACCTATTAACAAAATTTTCATTTATTACTATTAAAATTGCTTATTTTTATTTTTTAATTTCAAGTCCCATAGAATTCTTTTTATATTAATAAATGTCTCAGCAGGCAATAAATATTTGACTAGGCTTTTGGTTAATGCTTGGATTGTTTGGGGCAATAACTGCTTTTGTAGAGCTAAGATATTTTGAGGTGTCATGGTAGCAACTGAACTGCTAGGAAAAGCCGGATATTTTCTTGGAAAACCAAATCCAAGATAGTCCATCACCTCTGGAGTTAAATTATCAAGATACTCAGTGTTGACTAGGTTTTTTTCCCCATGTCCTATATATTTACTACCAACTTGATCTACTTGAAACAGTAAAGTAGTTCTGCTGTAGTTATCATCTTTAAAAGGTTCTGCTCTGTGAATTCCGTGAATGTCACAGATTATAATAGTCCCCTTTTTCATGGGAAATGATAGTATATCGTTTTTATAGTTTTTGTCGATAAAAGTATCAGTTAAATATATTTCGCCATCGTACTTATAAGACCATTTATGAGAATATTTCAGGTATTGAAAGGCATTTTTTGTAACATCAGATAGATAAAATAAGAATAATAGTCCCGGCATATTATGCTTGGCAACTAGTTGTTTGCCACTCTGTAAATTATTGTCTGTATGCCAGGGCATATGACCGCTTTTATAGACTTGATAAACTCTATGATTGGTTAATTTGTAATCATCGTCAAAATATTCGTTACAAATATCTAAAATCTTTCTAGAGGTTAGAATATCGTATGTTGTTTTTGAACTAGCGAGGCAATGAGTAAAAAATTTAATATTTTGGGTAATAACTACCCCAACATCGTTAGTGTTGATTAAAATATTGTTGAAATCTATATCTTGAAAGATTTGATCAATATATTCTTCTTCTAAAGCTGATTCACAAGCAAAATATCCTTTGTTTTTGAGATCATTAACTATTTGACTAGTACTGAAATTTAAAAAATTTAAATGATACATAGGTTAATATATACATCAGCCTTAAGATAAATAGTAATAGCGATATTCATACTTAACTACTGTTAAAAATCAAACAAATTATCTAATCTGTATTATATCTCTAATATATTACAATTACTGTAAATATTTTATACTTAAATATATTGAAACTTGCCAAACATCAGCAACTTGCTAAAATCTCTTGCACTCGATTGCCTAATTTTTGCCGATATTTTCCCCAAGTTAATTGTTCTGCTTTGCGACGAGCTGCTTGTCCCATTTCTACTAACTCTTGAGGATGACAATAGCACCACTCTAGTTTTTCTTTGAGAGCTTCTACATCTCGAATTGGGACTATAAAACCTTCAACACCATCTGTAATGATGTCTAAAGCAGCTGTGTTGGCTGTAGTAATTACAGGAATACCACATGCCATTGCTTCCAGCAGCACCAGTCCAAATCCTTCCAAAAGAGAAGGAAAAACTAAAACATTGGCATTACTGTAATATTGATTTAACGAAGCATGAGGAACTGATGGCATATAGCGGAAAATATCTCTGTATTGAGATAGCCACTTTTCTGGAAACTCATTAATCCCAACTAATAATAACTCTGCATCAGATAGTTGCAGTTCTTGCCAAGCCTTCAATAAGTAGTGGACTCCTTTGCGAGGTCCTACACGACCCGCAAATAAAGCACGAAAAATTTTGTCAGTTTTGGGTTGTAACTGGAAATATTCAATGGGTGAACCATAGGGAATTACACTAATTTTTTCTGGTTGTACACCTACATCCAAGAGTGACTTTTTAGTAAAAGAGGATGCTACAAATATATGGTCTGCTAATTGAATTTCTTGCTCCTTGCGCTCAACTTTCCAAGTCGGTTCCTGAATTGCTTGCAATACAGGAGCTAAATCCGGAAAGTTGTTAGCCTCTTCTATTTGAATATCTTGATTTTTACGATAGAACGGAATGGGCAAATCATACAAACAAAGAATTCCTTGTTGTTTGGCAACTTGAAATGTATTTGCAGCCCCATCTTCGTAAGCATAAACAGCAGCCAGATCTTGTAAATGATGCTTGGCAACATGGTTATCTAATGCAGCATATACCCAATCAACCAGTTGTTGTTGCTTCAATCCCAAACGCTTACTCATACCTGTTTTAATGAGTGCTATTCTAATTAATTCTCGCCAAGGATGGGTTCGCATTTGCACTCCAGCAGGAGTAATCCAAGTGCGCCGTCCAGCTTCTTGGGAAAGACGGTTACTAATATTTGTTGGTAAAAGATTCAAATAATGAGCAACTGTACCATGTGGATTATAGGCAGTTGTTGTAATGATTTCATCAAGTATATCTACTTCTGCTAGGGCAAGTGCGGCGTTGCGGGAAAAGGGATTACTAGTTGGATGAATCAGGGAAATACGGGGATTGACCATTAGTTTGAGATAGTTGGTAGTATTGTTGCAAATTTTCTATTTGTTCTAATTGAGGTAATAAGAATATAAAACCAGTGACAAACCAGTAGTAAATTGAAAAAGCATAGTTAAAAACTAATGGGCCATTAAACTGAATAGCTTGAAATAGGAAAGCTGTAAGTGCTAACTGACGCAGGAAAGGTCTTTGCAAATTTAAGTAAACATTCCAAAGAGCTATTGCAGTACTAACTCTAAGTCCATACCAGAAAAGAAAACCAAAAGGGCCTAATTCTAGAGTAACTCTACCCATTTCTGATTCAAAACCTACTGGAATTACTTCTCCAGGTGGCAAATTTAATATTTTGCGAAGCATTGGTGTTGCTTGATGCGTTGCTCCCGTACCGTACCCATAAAGTCCTGTATACTTAATAAAATCAATAGGTTCAAAGAAACTGCCCGCAACACGTCCTGATACATCTTGGTTAGAAGTTGTACGTAGCCAAAAAGCATCGATTGCCGGACGAAACCAGATGGAAGCAGCAATAGCAACAATAATAGCTGGCAGTAAAAACTTCTTAAACGAATGCAATGTACTTGCAGGCTTGTTAAGAAATTGAATGCCGAAATAACCCAGTAACAGTAAAACTTGGACAAAAACAGTGCTGCGAGAACCAGTCATCAATGAGTTAACTAACAGTAATAATAATTCAACAATAGTGATCCAATGCCATAACTTTGATTGCTTCTTAAAAAGCATGGGAATCATTAAACTAAAGCAGGCTGCTAAGTATATTCCGTAGGTACTTATGTAGGAAAAAGTTCCTGTAATTCTAACACTATTATTGTCCTCACTCCCAAATGTAGCTACACCCTGGTCTGTACCAGGAGTATAAAGGTTAAGAGGGCTGGAAGGAGGACTAAAGAACTGTAAAATTCCTAAAAGAGCAACAGGGATTATTAAAAATAAGTGCGATCGTAAGAATTTATATAAATCTTCCTCTGATTGAAATAAATTTGGCAACATCCAAATTAAAGGAATATAGAAGAGGTAAGCTTTCAATCCAAATAAAGCAACTAGAGGTGAACCTAAACTGGGATTGAATGCCTCATATGTACACCATACGGCAACAAAAATAATCAGAACAGTGACTATACGATTTTTAATCAATAATTGTCTTTGAGAGTTTGAGAAAATATAGTAATTCAGGTAAGCTCCTAGAAGAACTAAGTCTTTCAAAAAATAAATAAAATCACTCGCTTGGGGGAAAATCCATTTTCGCAATATACCTTCAATAACTAAAATGAAAAAAACAGCTTTAACCGCACTGCGCCAGTTGAGGTTAATAAGATAATTTATATAAAAAACAAGTATGGAAATAGCTATTATCAAAAATATAATATTCAATTTATATGCCTTTTATAGTTTATTCTGAGAGGATGTTTGAAAAGTCATGATTGATGTATCAAATATTTTTTACCCCACCCTAACCCTCCCCTTATAAAGGGGAGGGAACCGGATTTCTCTTGTTTCCCCCCTTTATAAGGGGGGATTAAGGGGGGTAATAATGTAATTAAAATTACAGCCAATCACTTTTCAAACAACCTCTTATGAAAAAATAATTAATTATAATACAGGCTAATTCTTTTTACATATAAAATAACCTAATTTCCTATATAAAATTATTTTACTAAAGAAGTTGGCTGAATAGCTTGCTCAAATACTTGTAAGTAGGCTTTTGCTACATCTGCCTGACGATGACGGCAGAGGTGCGACGCTGCTTTTTCTCGATATTGAAATAACTTGCTAGTATCAGTTAGTAAGTTACTCAGAACTTGAGTTAAGGCTTGAACATCACCATTAGGAAAAGTTACCCCACAAAAACCAATTGCTTCCTTTAAGCCTCCACCTTCTGAGCCTATAACAACACAACCACAGGCTATGCCTTCGAGTGCCACAACTCCAAACGGTTCTTGCCAACGAGATGGTACTACCAAAATTTGGTGAGCATTTAATAATTTAGCTAACTCATGTTCAACTTTCACGCCCACAAAATCAACCTGATGCAAAAGCTCTAAATCCTTAACTTGTTGACGTAATTTAGATTCTTCTGGTCCACTACCTATAATTGTCAATTTGGGAGTGATTCCTAGAGTTTTGAGATTAGCCAAAGCATCTAGTAACAAATCTGCTCCCTTGTCAGAGACTAATCGTCCTAAGAAGACAAGTTCTTTGTCACGAGGAATTTCTGGTATTTCGTAGAATATGTCTTCCCGATAAGGATTAGGAATAACTGTCGATGGGGTTGAGACATGATTAGCGACAGCCTGACTAACTGAAATACCAGTCGCAAAACGGATAGCAAAATGTTTTAAATAATCTTGCCAGCCTAAACTGTCATCTGTGCGAGTGTACCAACCATTGTG
The DNA here is from genome assembly GCF_059505505.1 of Pelatocladus sp. Classification (NCBI taxonomy): domain Bacteria; kingdom Bacillati; phylum Cyanobacteriota; class Cyanophyceae; order Nostocales; family Hapalosiphonaceae; genus Pelatocladus; species Pelatocladus sp. The sequence continues at coordinate 23,962 of NZ_JCACKS010000129.1, forward strand.
TGCTACGACCCAAGGTTTGGGACTAATAAGCAAGGGCCAAATTCCCTTGAGACTAATGTTAGGTTGGAAATAAATATCACACCAGTGAGTTAAGTTTAATAGTTGATTTGGGTGAGGTTGTCGAATAACTTCAAAAGGGAAAATTTTTGAATCTGTTGCGGGTGTTTGTGAGACTAGTTTGACTTCATGTCCTTGAGAAAAAAACTCGTGAGCTAGTATGGAGACAACTGTCTCTAGTCCACCTATACTTGGGTAAAATACAGGTGAATAAATAAGAATATTCATTGATGCTTAATTTTTTTATTAAATATTTGATAGCAAACTTGACCAAACAAGGCACTTATTAAAAAGTTATACCATTTCTATATGAAGACGCATAGAAAGAACCCCACCGCCTGCGGCACCTCCCCTTACCAAAGGGAGGTTGCGAGGGGTCAAAATAGTGTGCAGCTTCACAGAGAATTGGTATTAAAAGGAAAAAGAAAGAAAAAGTGCTGGTACTAAGCCCCGAAATTTATTTATGGAATGATTGAGAAAACATTTATTACTCTACGAGAAGCCGCTACGCGTCTATCAGACGCGGAGCGCCGAAGTTGCTATGTCCGTGATTATTTCCCCTCAATTTATTTATGGGGATTTTCTTTTTACTTTTTACTTTTATCTTTTTACTTTTTAATTACCATCTTTTCAAACAACCTCTAAAGCTTGCACTAGAGATTCTATATTTTGGTGAGGCGACCAAGTTTCCATGCGTTTAGCAGCAGCATTACTCATTTTTTTCAAATGCTCAGGATCGCTAAGAAGTGTTCGGAAAATTTCTGCTAAAGCATCTACGTCACCACAGGAATAAATAAGTCCTGTTTCACCATCTTGAACAAGATCATAGCGAGCACCGACGCGATCGCTCACTATTACAGGACAACCACAAAGCATCGCCTCATTTACAACAACACCAAAAGGTTCGTACTCTGATGGAAAGACGAACAAATCAGCAGAGCGATAAACTGAGGGTAAATGAGACTGATTAACAAAACCAAGGAATCTAACTCGCTCTGCTATTCCTAATGCTTCTGCTTCTGCTTCTAATTCTGAGCGCAATGGGCCTTCACCAGCAAATACTAGATAACTTTCTAAGACATTAGCTTTGGCAAATGCTCGTAAAGCGTCCTGCGGACGTTTCCACGGTTGGAGTTTAGCGCAGAAAAGGATAACAAGAGCATTCTCTGGAATCTTCCACTCCTGACGCACAAGATTTTTATTTACCTGCTTTGCCTGGGCTATCCACCATTCATTATTAACTACATAAGGCGTCAACTGTATGCGTTGTTCGGAAATCCCCAAGGAATTAATAAATTTTATACCTCCAGATGAGGGGACAATAACAGTATCTGCAAGACCAAAGATCCAAGGTAATAGTAACTTTTTCAGATGGACTTTCCAGCCAGAGCCATCTCTGGGACTTAACTCATGAGCATCTGTACCAAATAGTAGGGCAGTTCCACTAATTTTTGCTGCTGCTGCTACAATCCAAAAACTTGCATAGGCATAGCCTGTGTACGCAATTACAGCATCAAATTTACCACTGTGTATTTTGTTCCACAAATCTAAATTGATTAGTCCAAAAAAACTATGTAAGCCAGGTTTAGGAGATTGATTAGGGATTTGAATCCAGGGATAGCCATCCAAAAGTGGAATATCCCATTTTACTTCTATACCAAATTCAGAGTCTAAGCCTGCTTCTGCACCTTGTAAACTACAATAAGCTACTAGAATATCCAGCTTTGGATGCTGTGCCATTAACTGGAAAAGTGGGGCAGAATACTGAACAGGATGAGAAGCTATAATTAGTACTCTATACTTACGATTATTCATTTTTTACTCCTCATCAGAATTTGCCCCAAGGTAGTTAGCAAAAATCTGGGCTTGTGTAGATAAATTATGATTTTGATACCAAGCATAGGCATTGTCGGCAATTTCTTGCCCCAAGTCCAGGCACAGTTGTCTATCTTGATCACCAGTAGACCAATAATGCTTACCACCTTGGAGACCATCAATCGGTACTTTGCTGGAAGTAGTCATGCAAGGAATCAGTTTGTGAACACAATAAGCAGCAAAAATAGTTGATTTTGCTAAATGTGTTGGTGGGGGAACATTTAAAAAACCTGCAACAGAATCGAGCAGAATTTTGCTCACTTCTGCTGCTTCAACCACGCCCTTTTCCAGTATTGGAATACCATTAATTTCAAATAGTTCTAAACCAGTAGAAATGCCAATATCACATATTTCTGTAATTTTTAGAGTCTGGCAGATTTGCTCCAAAGCTTTGTGGCATTGCTGATAAACTTGTGATCTACTGTTACGATGTCCAAATACTACTAACCGTCGAGAACGTTTTGCTAGGGATGAGACAGACTCTGACTCTGGTTCACCAATATTGGAAAAAACGGGGACTGAAGTAATGGGGCCTTGTTTAATTCGTGCCAGTTTATAGAGAATTTCAGCATAACTTACTTTGCTAGTAAGGCTGCGATCGCTTAATTTAAGTAACCGAGCTGCTATATTTTGCTGTAGGGGAGATAACCAGAAAGCACTAGTCCAAGGTGAGCCAGAAGCATATACTTCATGGAACATAGTTACTAACTGCGAGTTGGTATGTTTAGCTTTCCAAAGCTCCAAGCCTTTAACCAACCACACCGGACAGCCTTTGTTGGCATAACCATAACCTACATAATGTAGTAAAATCGGGGCTGTGGAGGCTAAAATTGATTGATTACTGTCAGAAGATAATAGAGATAACAATGCTTCAGCAGAATCAATTTCCACTTTTTGGATAGAAAAATCTTCAATTGCAGTAGCTCCATTCCAGTGGCGATCGCCAACAATAAAGTGTGTTTCTATTTCATAATCTTTCCGCAACTGACGAGCTAAGTTCAGTGCATAATCTCCTAAGCCATTGATTGCTGGCGGTAATTGAGGAACTATTTGAATAATTTTTCTAGGCTGATTTTTTAGATTCACTTTTATAATAATTTTATTTTGTATATATTCAAATATTTACTGTTCTTGACTCAATAGCTCTTCCTAATACAGTTCCTCTAATGATTACTTTACAGTGCCAAACAGTCAAACCCATTCGAGAACGCATAGCAGCCAGTAAAATTCCTAAGCAAGCTAACATTGCTTGTCGGCGTTTATTATTATGCAAGGCTGCTTCCATTTGATTGTAATAAGCAGTAGCACGATACTCTCTACTTATTTTCTTCAACATATTTGAGTCAACCCAAGCAGGTGGTTGTTGTGACATGGAAAGAAGTTGATCGGCCAGAAGATGGGTAATTTGAGCTAGGTGACTATACCATAGATCTGCTGGCTTGCTCCCAATCATACTAGAGTCATGAATGCGGTAAAATGTCAAAGGCTCATCTAATTCAAAACCATGCCCTGCTGACTTGAGAGGATGAAAGAATATTTCATTTTGAACAGGTAGAAGAGATAGTGCAGCAGCACGATTAAGACACAAAGTACTTGTATTGCCACCTCCATAAACTGTAGAGTTTATCAATTGACCATCTGAATTGATAAAATACTTTGTATGTTCTATATATAAATAACCTTTTTGCATGAATGGGATGAGAGCTAATATTTTGTTATTGTCAAAATAGTCATCTGCATCTAACAAACAAACATAATCTCCAGATGATTCCAAAATAGCTTTATCTAAACTAGCTCCAAATCCTTGATTTTCCGAACGCAATACTCGAATGCTATCTTGATAATGCTGGCAAATTTCAGGGGTTTCATCAGTTGACCCATCATCTATAACTAAAATTTCAAGCTCGTAGTCACCTGGTTTTTGATTTAGGCAACTTTCAATAGCTTTAGCTAAGTAACGACCGTAGTTATAGCAAAGAATTGAACAAGTTATTTTCATAAAATGAATTTTATCAAGTGATCGTTTTCCTTAACACAACAAAAGAGAAGCAATATTTAAGTTTCGAGGTGCAATATCTGAGTTAGTCTCGCTCGATTTAATCGATAGGAATAATTCATTTTTCTTTGCAACTTATTCCAAAAAGTTTTGGGTTTGCGATTGTTGTCTGCAAAAAAATGATTTGTTATATTTTTAAGATTTTCCCAACCATACTTGTTAATACTCAAACCAACTTTTTGGGCAGCCATTCCCATTAAATAGCCATCTGAACTGGTATATCCTCTCAATTCTAAAGTTCTTGCAATAATATCCCACTGTTTTAAAAACTCAAGTTCTCTTCCGTCATCTCTGGTAATAATGTATAAAGATTCATGAATTAGCTTGGCTTTTTCCAATGGGATCTTTAATTTATTACCTAAATTTTTCATCAACTTCACGTCGGGAGCATACATCCACTCATGTGCATGTTGAAGTAAGTCATCAGTCATCGCAGTAATACCAGGTAGCCATTCGACTTGTTCTGGTACATTCGCTACTATTCTTGTATCTGCATCAATATGTATCGCACTACGGTACATTGATAATGCTTTTTCAACTACAAATCGCCGATCATTCCAACAGTGAGGAATTCCTTTTTGGTGATATTTAAATGCCAAAATATTTTGATAATCTTTGAAATCATCGGGTTCATCTGAGAAAATTATAAGATTTACTTTAGGAGCATATTTGTTTAAATCTTCTGCAAGGTTTTTAGCAAGAAGACGGTAAGGAGAACGAAGTGCTATGGTACAAAAGCAATAATCCATAAATAGAAATTTACTGAGTATAGTTTTAAGTTCAAACCCGCCTGCGATTTCAATCGCAGTCTCATTTGCATTGTCCCCAAAAAAATGGGCAGGCTTATAAACCCCTTTATTAATCAATGGGCCATGCGGAATATCCAAAGAAGCCTGCCCGTTTTTTCTACGTGGAAGACCCTCATAGCTAAAGTCTGCTTCAGCAGACTGTTTAATTTATTTGAGTCGTCTGAAGACGACTTGCACTATTAGCAAAGGGTTTAAACCTTTTGCTATATATTGAGAAACTGGGATGCTCCCCTTCTTCACCTCATATTATCCAAATACCATTTTTTTCAACTTTATATACATCCATTCAGGAAACAGCGTACTCAACCAACTAAAGCGAGTAAAACGACTAAATCCATACTTTCTGACAAATCTAATCCAGAGGTGTAATCGTTCATCAATGGGCATAATTCCAAAGCGAGTATGAAATAACCAATCTATATCAAAATTTTTATGTTCAAAGAAATAAGGGAAGAAAACATCTGGTTCGCCCAGAAACTGTTCATCAACTGAAACTGATGATAATGTTACTCTAGGAACATGAATCGCAAGAGAGTATAAATTTTCCAAAGCTTGCTGCCAATTTTCCCGGTGTATCTCGGCAATTTTTTTTCTGGTTGCTTCCCCGATAGATAACCGAAATGCTTCATCTTCAATTAGGTGAGATAGGACTGCTGTGTATTCCTCAATATCTTTTACACGCATTAGATTACCACTCAAACCAGGCATATCAGCGCCTAGAATACTGCATAAATCAGAATCAAATGGGTAACGACTGACTAATGGGATACCATAGCTTCCAGCTTCTAAAAGAGAAGTGTTGGAGATAAACGGGAAAGAATCAACATAAATGTCAGCAGCTTGGTAAAAGGTGGAGGTATCTTCACGCTCTTCTAAGACAATGATTCTTCCCTGGGCTTGTTGAATTGCTTGTGACCAATCTTCCCGCACTCCGGGACCAATAACAACTAATATAGCTTGTTTGTGTCGTTCTAGTAATGGAATATGCGCCTCGGCAAAGTTGACTCCGTCCATTGACCTATACTTAAGACTCCTGGCAATAGACAGTAGTAAAATATTGTTTTCATCTATACCAAGCTTATTCTTTGCTTCTATTCGAGTTAGGGTTCTATGAATAGGAGGCAAAATAATCGGAAGTATCACATTACGCTTGGCCTCTACGCCTCTACGTTCTTGTGAGAGATACATACCCGATTCACGAAGATTTGCAACAATATCGCTAATACTGACACCTAACCAAAAGAAGTGATCGGCATGATTCAACAGAATAATAGGAGGAGATTGTTCTTTATTGGCAAATGCAATAATTGGAATGACATCTTCGCATGAAGTGTGTAACACAACAAGATCTGCTGAGGCTGCAATTTGGCGTAGTTGTTTAGCCCTGGATACAAGATGACCAATGCTATCTCTGAGAGAATATATTTTACCTTGGCTGTTCGCAACAGCCTCCTTCATGATTTTGGGGACTTCTTTTTGATCCTGTCGCGTTAACACAAGAGAATGGGAACGATCTGCATCTTGCTGAATCCAGCGCCAAATCATTCTAGAATGTCCGCCAATCGAACCGACAACAGTAGCAACATGAAGTATATTTTTTGGATTTTTAGGCAATAAAATATTTTTATTTATAGAATTACTTTGTTGTATTGCTTTTTGTCCAATAGTGAGAAGGATATGCTCTAATTCGGTGCTGACGAAAATACCACAATGTTGATAAAGCGTATAGCAAGCTGCAATTTCTGCATAGACTGCTGCTGCATCGTACTGGTGTTTTTCCACCAAGTTTTTAGTTTGATCAATAAGGCTACGAAACACATCTATGCGGGGTTGAATTAGACGAGTGCCTTCTTCTTTCCACACGGAAAGTGTATCATTGACTGTTTCCATATAATTACTACAACTTTATGAAGCTTTTCAAGACAAAAAACGATCGCTCTCCAAGAAAAGCGATCGCACTATTCAAACCTTTAACTTCTATGATGACTCAATGGGGGCTATCTTCACTCGTCGTCGCCGTTCTTTACGTCTAGTCCCTCCTGCCATTTCATACTCGCTGCTATCTTTGCCAAACTTTGATGCAACGCCATTCATCATACGCTCTGAGAGACTTGATAGATTCTGCTCTGCCTCCAAAACTTCATGATACGCTTGATCAAGCTTAGATAATATGGTGTTGTAAACCTTAAGTTTTTCCCTAGTATTCTCAACAGAACTTGTAAATGCTTGCATGTTTAGACCATTACCCAAGTCTAATGCCTCATCAATAGACATGAAACCAGCAATCCGGCGGTCTGCTTTTTCCAAAATTGGTGAACTTCGCTTACGTCTGCTCATAAATTCGGCACTCTGTTGATCAAACGACACCTAAATTTTAAGAAATGGTTAGATCAGTTCATAACCGTAATCTTGGGGAAAAATTAGGAGCATTTTGCCGAGCATGTGAAATAAGTAAGTAAGTTCCGAAAAGATTAAAAGCAATTTTTGTTATGCATAAGCAAAAGCAACAAATGCTTATATTTTTCTAATATAATCTTGAATTTTTCTAATACAATCTTGAATTATAATAAAAAATACTTAAGTTTTACTGTAAATACTTAAGCAAGTATTATGAATAGTTTCTTATTTATAGAAAAGGTTCAAGCGATCGCTGCGATCATTTGAACCTTTTCTATGAATACTTATTTATGTTGAACATTCAAACTTGACCGAACAAGGCAAAAGTCACTTCCTAAGAAAAAGTGCTGGTACTAAGCCCCTAAATTTATTTATGGATCGATCAGGAAAACATTTATTACTCTTCCTTGAAGCCGCTTCGCGTCTACCAGACGCATAGCGCCGAAGTTGCTACGTCCGTGATTATTTCCCCTAAATTTATTTATGGGGATTATCTTTTTACTTTTTACTTTTTACTTCTTAAAAGCTGTTTTCAAAACCTCAACCACCCGATTCTGTTCTTCTTGAGTCATCTGATGAAACAGGGGTAAAATAATCGCACGCTCCTGAGCTTGTTCACTTTCAATTAAGCGTTGACAACTTCCTTGTTTGCAATCACAAGCATCGCCATCAATTCCACAAGACCAAGCTTCTATACTGTAAGCTAGTTCCCGATGGGCGCACATAATTCCCCGTCGGGTAGATACCCCAGCATCTAGCATAGTTTGCATGACTTGTACTTGGTCATATTTTTCTGACAACCTCACACAGAAACTTTGCCAGTTACTTTTTGCCCAAGCTGGTTCTGTCGGTAATTTCAATCCCGGCACATCTGCTAACATTTCCTGATACCGTTGTGCCAAATAACGCCGACGTTCGACAATTTCAGGTAGACGTTTGAGTTGTTCTCGTCCGACTGCTGCTTGGATATCAGTCATCCGGTAGTTGTAACCCAACATGGGATAAGACTCAAATATTACCTGTTTTGCACCGTGACGTACGGTGTCAGGAACGCTCATTCCGTGTTGTCGCCAGAGGCGAAATAGTTTATCCCATTCTGGATTATTTGTGGTTAGCATCCCGCCATCACCAGTGGTGATCACTTTGCGGGGGTGAAAGGAGAAACAAGCAATATCACCGTGTGGTTTACCGATTTTTTCCCACTTATCGTCCCAGAGAATTTCACTAGCGATCGCACAGGCTGCATCTTCAATTACTGGTAAATTGTGACGGCGGGCAATGTCCAAAATAGGTTTGAGATCGCAAGGCATCCCCATTTGGTGGACAATAAGAATAGTGCGAGTGCGATCACTAATCACATCTTCAATTAACATCGGGTTGATGTTGTATGTCTGTGGTTCAATATCCACAAACACGGGGATTGCCCCACAGTAGCGGATGCTGTTAGCGGTGGCAATATAGGAATGACTGACGGTAATCACTTCATCCCCAGGCTGCACTCCCACAGCTAACAATGCTAGATGTAACGCAGTTGTACAATTAGAAACAGCACAAGCCGATTTTGCCCCTACGTAAGCCGCAAAATCCTGCTCAAAAGCGGAGACTTCCGGACCCTGCGTCACCCACCCAGACATAATTGCACGCCTAGCTGCCTCTGCCTCTGCTTCTCCCATCCAGGGTTTGGCAATGGGAATACTTTGTATCTTTTCAGACATTGCTTGTTTCCTTAGTCTGCTTTTCAGAACGCCACCAATTCACCAACCGACGTAATCCCTCTTCTAAAGACACCTCTGCTGCAAAACCCAATAATTTCTGAGCTTTGCTCACATCTGCAAGTCGGCGCTGTACGGGATTGACTTTGCGTTCTGGCCCGTATTCCGCCTGCAAGTCCGACCCCATTACCTTAGCCAAGCTATAGGCGAGGTCATTCAAACTACTTTCTACACCACTAGCAACATTAAATACTTCGTCTGTAACCTCGGTTTTGGCAGCTAAAATATTGGCTCTGGCGATATCTTCAATATACACAAAGTCCATAGTCTGCTTACCATCACCAAAAATTAGTGGCGGTTTACCTGCGACGATCCGATCCATCCACCGGATTAGTACTTCGGTGTAAACACCATAAATATCCATACGCGGTCCATAGACGTTGAAGTAGCGCAGTGCTACATAGTCTAGACCGTACATTTCGTAGAAACTACGTAATAATCCCTCATTAAAGACCTTAGCTGCACCGTAAAGAGTGCCGTTATTATAAGGATGATGAGATTCAGTGGTGGGGAAATCCTCTGCCATGCCATAAATAGAAGCAGAAGAAGCGGCGACTACTTTTTTGACTTTAGCGTTGACTGCGGCTTCCAAAACGTTAAATGTGCCGTCAGCCAGTACTTCCAACGCCAAACGGGGTTCCTCAGCACATTGAGTAATGCGGATTGCTGCTTGGTGAAAGACATAATCTACACCTTGCATAACTTCCCCTAGAAGTTTTTGATCGCGAATATCGCCTTCAACAATCACCAAAGGACCATGTTCTTTTGTCCAAGCCAGGTTCGCCAGTCGTCCGCGCGTGAAGTTATCCAAAACAATAATTTCCGCAACTTCCTCTTTAACTAGCAAATCAGCAATATGTGAGCCAACTAAACCTGCGCCACCTGTAATTAATACACGACTATTTTGCATTTTCTTTTAGTTTAATTATTTCTCGTTCAAGAATATAAATGCTAGGAAAAAAAGAGACTCACCAAGTCGTACTAGACAGAGAACGCAAACTTCTCGAACGGAAATTCCCTGACTAGTCCCATCTTGCCGCTTTTCGTGTCCACCGTAAACAGGGCATTATTTTTTCCACCCTTATCAGTAGTAAGGGCATACAATTGACCAGAGGCAGAGAAGTTTAAGTCTTTAACATCGTTGATCTGAGGACTTCCTTCAAAGTTCAGTGGGGTGAGTCTTTGAATTTTGACTTTGCCCGTAACAACAGCTTTCTCCTGCAAGTTCATCGAGATTAAAATGGGGATTCCTTCTGAACTAGTCTCGGTTAAGAAAATATTTCCCTTCGGATCTTGGCAGAGGTTAGCAAATCGATGGTTAGGCGGCAATGGGGGTAGAGCCAGATCATCGCCAGAACGAATTTTACCGCTTGTAGAATCGATAATTTTGAACGCAAAAGGTGGGACACCCTCAGTTCCCACCAAGCACAAAAGTTGATCTTTGGGAAGGCTTAACAAGCTTTCAACAGTCTGATCGGCTGTCTCTAACTCTAGGACTTTCTTGGCTCTGAATTGAGGATTTCTAGCACCTCCGACAGTATAAATAAGATGATTGAAATAACCATTTCTCGTCTTAGAGACTGTAGAAATTACTAGATTTCCATCTCCAAGTGCTGTCAATTTCGTAATCCTGTCAGAGTCACCAGTAAAGAAGGCCCGAGATTTTTTCCGTACAGATGATGGATTGTCCACAGACTGAGCTGGCACATCGGTTCTAGAAACAAGCCTTTGTGTCTCCATATCAGCAGTGCTTAACTCCACTGAGGGAGTTTCATCTTCTCGATTTAGAGCATTGGATTTACTAGGAAGGTTTACTCCATAAAGAACCTCTTCACTCTTGCCGTTATTTTGAGCCAGCGCTTTACTAGAGATATCGGCAACAATAGTGGAAGTCAAACCAGCAGCGGCCAGTTGAGTAAATTGTCGGCGTTTTAATGGTGTCACTATGACATACTCCTTGTGAGATTCTTTATAGAACACGGGCGCTTTTAGGGACTTTTAGATAAAAAATATCCCTATGTAAGGTGCGTCAGTATGAATAATCTCTTGGTATTTCCAGGTTCTCTCTGACTGACGCACCCTACTAACTTATTTCATTCGTCGCTGTTGGACGCTTTTAAGGAACGATGAGGTTTGCATTTGGCGTTTGGGGTCTAGCTCCCATATCTGCCAAGATATTGACAGTTGTTTGCTTGACCCGAATATCTTCCCTAGCTGGGCTAACATCATCACTGTCTAGCCCCCATGACCACTGATTAGTTCCGGAAGCAAAAACTTTAGCTCCACTACTTGCTGTGTAGCGGGCTGAGTGAGCCTTAGTGAAATCCTGGTTAGCAGGAAGAGTCTGTTCTCCAGGTGGTTCGTCAAAGGTTGGCAATAGGGGAGCAGGCTCAACTGTTGAGTTAGACAAAGTGACAAGACCCGCAGGAGCAGACCCATTATTCACGGTGAAATCCCATTCGTAGCCTACTAAAAGCTCGAACTGATCTCCATTCTGGAGTCCCGTGTTCGCATAGTAAGGATCATTGCTGTTGGTAACAACATAGTTATAACCACCGTAGAGATTTGTGGTGTCGCTACCGTACATGATTCCCAATAAGGAGTTTTCCGGTCGTTGGTTCTGGACGCTGCGGAATTTATTAGTAGCTGCTGATGCTCCTTGTTGCTGGGCGATTGGATCTGATGCCCAATCTTGTTTGTAGCACGCCATCACCCGATCCGGCTTCACCTGCCCAGCAGCAGAAGTAGAATTTTCAAACCTCACTCGCCAATAGCAAGTATTAGCAGAGAAAAATCCCAAATTAACTCCAGCGCCGCGGCCAGCCTCGACCGCATCACGCATTTCTTTAGACCAGTACTCATCATGCCCTACAGACAGGAATACTTTGTGATTGTTGGGATTGAGCAATGTTTGGCCGTTGGCGTGAATCTGCATGTTGTCGGTATAGGTGACATTGTAAGCTTGAGATTCCAACCAGCGCACCATATTGTATTCCCATCGCAGGGGTGTGTCGAACTCGTAGGACTCTTGATAGCTTGCTTGGGAGAAGGGTCGGTCGTAGGAAACCTTGAAAGCTCGTTGGCCGCCAATACTGTTAAAGCTGTACAAGCTATAACCCCCAGTCGTGCTATACGCTAGGACACAAGAAACGGCACTTTGGAACAAGATATCCGCATTGCTGCTATCATCTCGGACGACAAACCACACGTGTGCCACTCTACTACTAGCCTGATCGGTCAGCTTGGCAACATAAATACCGCTAGTCCAGTTATTGCCTACTTGCAATACATAAGAAGTCGTCCAGTTACACTCGACTAAGCGGGTATTAGAATCTAAGGTACAGGGGTTTTGGACGGTGCCAGTGAGCGAGCCGCTACTAGCCATTAGCCTTCCTCCCGTGCCACCATAGTAGCCCAGGCGGTATACGTCGATGGTAAACTGTCCAGCTTGTCCAAGGGAAACCTTAATGTCCAGCGATCCCCCCTTATTGACACTGGTTGCTGAAGCATAGCCAGCGATCTCACCACTGGCTCGGTTGACAAGCTTCCAGTTAGTTGTGCCAGAATTCAGATTTTCTAAATAGATAGGATTGGGATTCGGCGGAGTTGCTGAAGCTGAGAAGGTAGTACTGCCGATACCTGCTGCTGTTGCAGTGACTACTACCCCTCCAGGAGCACTGGGTACTGGGCCGAGCGTCAAGGTTGTACTTGCCTGACCACTAGCATTAGTTACTGCACTAGTGGGCGAGACTGACCCACCACCACTAGTAACGGCAAAGTTCACCGTGATCCCTGACTGAGGACTGTTTTGAGCATTTAGGACTCGCACTACTAGGGGATTGGGTAGAGTAGAGCCAGTAGCGCCATTCTGATTATCTCCACTGACTTTTTCTAAGGTACTACCAGCGACAAAGCCAATATCGCGATAATAGTTACTATTTTGGTAAGAATTTGTTGGGAAAGAATTCGGATTGACGTTGTACACTCCATTGTTGCCGTCTGCCACTGAACTCAGATCGCCATTAACAATGGAACTGCCCAGTTCATTGTTAGTTATGACATAATAGGCGTTAACGTTGACACTAACTACATAAGTAGTATTCGCTTGAATGTCAACTGGCGTTTCTAGAAGTTGCTGCTGCCAGCCAGAAGCCGTTTCGTTAGAAAAAGTGACGCTTCCTAAGAGTGTTCCCGTTGCTGTCCAGATTTTGCCAATGTGAGTTCCGGTTTCGCTAGCGGCTTTCCAGAAGCGAATAGCGTTAATTTGCCCCCCTGTGGCGCTGCGGAATTTCATGCCTAACTCGTAGGGAACGTTATCAGTGAAATTCGCATTGGTTGGAACTTGATTCGTGAACAGCTTTTGGTTGTTCACTGAGGGGTTGGCAGTAGCATTAAAGGTTACGCTACCTACTCCGGTTGCCGTAGCACTGACAGTATTAGTCACAGGACTTGTTGCCCCAGAAGCAGTTCCCAGTGTTAAGGTGGTACTAGCCTGACCGCTAGCATTAGTTACTGCACTAGTAGGCGAGACTGACCCCCCGCCAGCAGTAACGGCAAAGTTCACCGTAACTCCGGATTGAGGATTACCAGAACTGTCTTTGACCTGAACAACTAAGGGATCGGGCAGAGTTGCACCTGTTGCACCAGTCTGATTGTCGCCGCTAATCTTTGTAATCGTTGGTAGAGAGACAACCACAAAGTTGATATCACGAAAATAATTCGTATTCCGGTAAGAATTGCTTGGGAAGGCTCCTGAAGTTCCATTAAACACCCCATTATTACCGTCTGCCACTGAACTGAGATCCCCATTAGTTATGGAGTTGGCTAATTGATCATTAGTGAAGACATAATAGGCGTTGACGTTGACACTGACTACATAGGTCGTATTGGCTTGAATGTCAACTGGTGTGCTGAGAGCCTGCTCTTGCCAGCCAGAAGCCGTCTCATTAGAAAAAGTGACGCTTCCCAGGAGAGTTCCCGTTGCCGTCCAGATCCTGCCAGTATGAGTTCCTGTCTCGCTAGCGGCTTTCCAAAAGCGAATGGTGGTAATCTGTCCCCCTGTGGCGCTGCGGAATTTCATGCCTAATTCGTAGGGAACGTTGTCAGTGAAATTTGCAACGCTTGGGGATTGATTGGTAAAGAGGGTAGTCATAGATATTACCTATTAAAGTTAAATTTCTATGGTTAAGTAGCTGCGACTTCTAGTCACCAGGTAAGTTTGAAAAATTGAGATGCTCCCCTAAATCTCCCTTATGAGGATGTTTGAAAAGTCTAAATTGTTACTCACCTGGGCGATGAAAAATCGCGGCTACACGAGACAAAACCCGCCGACGCGGGTTTAAAACCCTTAATTTTCCATTAGTCGGCGTGGCGGACTTCCTTTCAGGAAGCCGCTACGCGTCGCGCTTGTGTAGTCGCAGTAGCAAATTATATTCGCCCAATACTTTTCAAACATCCTATAAGGCAATTAGCATAAAATTTGACACTTCAAAACTTTTCAAACAGCCGCTAAAGCGTCTATGTCATTGGTCATTAGTAAGGGTATTAGGTTTGTTTACCTGATTTGAGAATATTAAATACTGATTTTCGAGCAAACTTGAATAAGCGACTATTTTGTATAGGCTCCTTTTAAGTTTGTAATTTCTTCTTCAAGAACTTGAATACGATTTAGTAAATCAAATTTACTTAAACCTAAAGTGCTTTTGACAGACTTAATCACATTTGCGGCTGCTGTTCTTTCTTCTTGTTCCCATTGCACCTCCAAAATTCTGATCACACCATCACCGCTCAGAACATCGATATAACCTTCTGATTTCGATCTACTAATAATTCGACCTGGAATACGTCCAACATAAATTGGGGGATTCTCTATTGGCTTTGCTTGCCAAATTAATAATTTTTTTCCCTGAAAGTAGGTGTAGGCACCCGGAAAAGGAGAGACTAATGCTCGAATGAAACAGTCTATTTGTCTAGTAGATTTTGACCAATTAATTTCACCGTCTTCTGGCAAACGAGTGCAACAATAAGTAGCTTCAGAGTTGTTTTGTGGTATACCTTCATAGCCATGCAAGGCTTTGACAACTGTTTCTCCTAAATACTGGCGTTGGATATCATTGAGGTTGTTATATATATCAGCTACCGTATTATCAAAGTGAATCGGAATTAATTGTTGAAATAAAATATTTCCCTCATCTAATTCCGGCGATATTTTATGAATAGTGATTGCTGCACAAGGTTCATCATTGATGATTGCCCAATTAACATTGGCACGACCACGATATTGGGGCAAAGGCGAATAATGAACATTGATAAAAGCAGACAATTCAATTAGTTCTGGTGGTAGAATTTGGTTATAAGAAGAAACCACTACACAATCTGGCTGCAACTTTAAAATTAAAGATTTAATTTCTGACTGTGAAGTATTTATAAATATGGGGATATCGTTTTGTTGTGCTAAGTTAACAACTGGGTCATTTGTGTTAGATTTAGGATCTATATTTCTTACTATTCCTTGCACCTTGGAATTGGGAATTAAAGATTCCAAGGCAGTTAAACTTGTCGTTCCTAAACCGATTAAGAGTACATTACTCATTTACCTTTTTTATACATGGTCGTGAAAATCTGATAGCTGTTCATTATTCACTAATTTAAGTACTAATACAAGATTTAAATTTACAGCAGTTGCACAAATTCTAGAGATTCTTGATTTAACTCGGAAAATTGTTGTTGCCAAATAACTTCAGCAGCTTTCAATCCCCCTGTTTGCAGGCGAATGATTGGTTCTGCTCCCACTCCTGATGGCAAGATCGCCATGTGTCCCGGTTTTGGCTCTATTTCTGGCCATACAGGTAAGTTATGGGATGAAAAAGCAGATCGCTCAATATCTCCCCAGTATTGAGCTACTAGCACCCCTGGCCAATATTTGGCAATCGTAGCTACATCTTTTGCAGATAGTACTGGTTCTTGTCGTGGTTGCAAAGCCACCAAAACAGCATCGTAGATTTTGTTTCTAGGGGCTGCTGTGAGACTGTCAACTGTGTCTACGATCGCACCAGCATTTATCAGTCCACGTTCTATAAACGAACTAAAAGGATTATCACACAACAATAAGATGTTATTTGTGTAAACAGCAATACCAGCATCTAGTAACAGCTTAACCGCCATAATACCTAGAAATGAAAAAACATCCACTCCTGGATGCCGCTCATTGACACCTACAACCTGGATACCTCGTTGACGACAAACATAAAGATCCACATCTTCTGGTCGAAATTCCCAGGCCTCGTACATGAGGGCAATGACTGCGGTGGGTTTCATCCACCCAATCATCTCTGCATCGATAGGACGCACGTGTCCACTATTGGTGATCATATCTGCCTGGGCGACAATAGTTTTTGTTTTCTCGCTGAGAAATTCGATGCGATCGCTCACCCCTGCAATTTCTGCTAATTGCTGTGTCTGTCTTGTTACAAATTTTACAGTACCATAACGGCTACTACGGGTAAGTGCAAACACTTTTTCTGCCCCTGCCATAGCTGCCAGTACAGGTGTAACTACGTAGGCTCCAGTCGCAGCTTCTGTCAGTACATTCAGGTTCTCAAGTTGCAGATTGCAGCGCTCAATTGACTGCTGCATGAGGGTGACGAGACGTTGGGAGTTTAAACCAGGGCGGCTGTCGTTCATTACACACTCACTCCCTGAAGAATGCTTTGGAGAGTTTCAGCAATAATATGAACCTGGTCAGTTGTAAGTTCAGCATACATGGGTAGTGAAAGTTCTTCCCTAGCTGCTAGTTCTGAATGAGGAAAATCCCCAGGTTTATAGCCCAAATCTGCGTAAGCCGCTTGTAGGTGTACGGGAATAGGGTAGTGAATGCCTGTTTGAACACCCTGTGCGTTGAGTTGTTGTTGCAGTTTTTCTCGTTGAGAAGTACGCACGGCGTAAACATGGTAAACATGATAACTATAGGGCATCACTGTGGGTGTTGTGATACTTGAGTTTGCTAGCAGTTCGTCGTAATGTGCTGCTAGTGATCTACGTGCCTCAGTCCACTTATCTAAATAGCGTAACTTGACCCGTAAAATTGCTCCTTGTACCCCATCCATGCGGTAGTTATAACCTTTGAGAACATGATGATATTTGCTTTCTTGTCCCCAGTCACGCAACATCCGCATTGTTTTTGCATATTCAGGATTATTGGTGACGACTGAGCCACCTTCACCGTAAGCACCTAAATTCTTCCCAGGGTAAAAACTAAAACAACCAATGTCCCCAATACTGCCTACCCGTTGTCCTTTGTACTCAGCGCGGTGAGCTTGAGCAGCATCTTCAATCACGGTCAAACCATGACGTCGAGCAATTTCCATAATCGGGTTCATGTCTGCTGGTTGTCCATACAAATGAACTGGCAGAATGGCTTTAGTTTTTTCGGTAATGGCTTGTTCAATTTTGGTGACATCGATGGTGTAGGAAACGGGATCAATGTCTACAAATACGGGTGTCGCCCCGGTATATACAATTGCCGCAACCGTGGCAACAAAAGTGAAAGGTGTAGTAATTACTTCGTCACCAGGACCAATGTTAGCTGCCAATAGCGCTAAGTGCAGGGCGCTGGTTCCTGTGTTTAAGGCTATACTGTAATCGGCATTGCAATATTGGGCAAATTCTTGCTCAAAAGCTGTGACTTCACTACCCAAAATAAATTGGGTGCTTTCCAATACCTTAAGGACAGCAGTATTAATCTCTTCTTTAATACTTAAGTACTGTGCTTTTAAATCTACAAAGGGAATCATACTGCTACCTGTGCTGAATTCAGTTCAACTAATTGACCATGCTGCTTCATAGACTGGGTAGCAGCTTCCAAAATGCTTACTACTTGTAGCCCTGCTTGACCATTGGTAATGGGGCGATCGCCTGTTTCAATACAATTGATAAAGTGCAATCCTTCTGTGCGTAGTGCTTCGGTCATATCTAAATGAGGAGACCACATATCTCCTGTGCGATAACCAATCAACATTTGATATACGCTTTCCGCAGAATTATTGCCATTGACTGTAATGCCTTTGTCGTAGATTTTGACTTTTTCGCTAGGTTCTAAGTCATCGTAAACAATCATACGTTGACTGCCACCAATCAGTGTCCGACGTACTTTCACTGGTGCTAACCAGTTGACATGAATGTGAGCAATTAAGTTACTTTCAAAGAACAAGGTCAAATAGGCAATATTTTCCGGTTCTCCAGGAACATGACTCATGCCTGTCGCCGAAACGGCATAAGGTTGAGATGGCAATACATAGTTCATAATTGAGAGATCGTGGACTGCCAAATCCCAAATCACGTTGACATCATGTTGGAAGAGTCCCAAGTTGACGCGCACAGAATCATAGTAAAAAATATCACCAATTGCCTTGGTAACTACTAGATCCCGCATTTTACGCACTGCACCCGTATAGACAAAGGTGTGATCCACCATTAATACTAAGTTGCGTTTTTCTGCTTCTTCAATTAACCGCAGGGCTTGTTCTGAAGAGACAGTCATAGGCTTTTCTACCAGTACGTGCTTGCCAGCTTGTAATGCAGCCAAAGCCAAGTCGAAGTGTGTAGATACAGGTGTGGCGATCGCCACAGCATCTATTTTAGGGTCGTTAAATATATCGCGGCAGTCTGTTGTAATCTCTATTTTGGGGTATCTTGCTTGTACCTTTGCCAATAGTTCTGGCTTAAAATCGCTGACTGTTTTTACTTGTGTTCCTGGAATTTCAGCAAAGTTTCTGACCAGATTTGGACCCCAGTAACCGTAACCAATGACACCGATGTTAATATTGTTACTCATTTTTCTTATATATTTTTGTTAATGAAATTTTGACTATACACAACGCTATTTTTCAATGATTTGCTAATTCTTGGTAGTGCTGCTGATGATTAGCCACAAATACTGGCTGCTATTTCTGGGTTTTGATTGCGATCGCGTACATCACCAATGACACGAGCAGGTACTCCCACCACAATTGCGTAATTGGGGACATCACGAGTCACTACTGCTCCAGCGCCAACGATGGCTTTTTCTCCGACTATCACACCTGCTAAGATCGTGGCATTGCTACCAATGGATGCACAGCGCTTAACCCGCGTTTCTACAACATCCCAGTCATCATCTGTTTTTAAAGTACTATCTTCATTTGTGGCACGGGGATAAAGGTCATTAGTAAACATGACACCATGACCGATAAATACCTCATCTTCCAGAATTACGCCTTCACAAAGGAAACTATGGGAAGAAATTTTACACCGACTACCTACGGTAACATTTTTCTGAATTTCCACAAACGTGCCAATCTTCGTATCATCCCCAATTGTGCAGTTGTACAGGTTTACAAGTTGGGGATGAAAAATTTTCACATTATTGCCTAACTTAACATCATCATTGATTGGCATTATTTGTCCCCTTTAATTAATATTTTTCTCCAGTTTTCCAAACCGCATCTTCTAAGTAAGTACATTCATCTGATTGCCATTGATACTCCGGACGTTCATACTTATGCATAGTGACTTCAAAGGGGCAAATTTCCCTCAGATTTTCCAGCAGAGTTTCGCTACGACGTTCGGAAAACCATGTTGTTAAGGTGTACGAACCCATATAGAGCCTCAATTTTGGTATCTCACATCGCACAATAAAAGTCCCAGTTTCTCGACGAAAGGGAGCTTCGGGATCGCAAAACCAGAGAATACAAATAGGCTGTTGTAAAGCACTCACTATTTGAAATGAGAACCACAGACTTTCATGGGGTTTTGTGATGTTTAGAGCAAACTCAAATGTAATCGCTTCTCCCCAAGAGTGAATCCCTTCTCCTTCGGAAGTATGTACCCGCGCCCAAGCTACATAATTACCTGTTTTGCTTGTAGGGGCTTGGTAATAACCAGGTTGCTCGGAATCATCTTTTTGCCCAGCCAGATATAACTGCACTGCTTTGGCAGTACTACCATCAAACTGAACCTTACCTTTAGAGAGTAGTATGCAACGTTTGGTTAGCTGGGCGATCGCTTGCATACTATGGCTAACAAACAAGACTGTTCGTCCCTCTTTGGTAGCGACATCATCCATTTTCCCCAAACATTTCTTTTGAAATGCGGAATCGCCCACTGCTAACACTTCATCTACAATTAAAATTTCTGGCTCTAAGTGAGCTGCAACAGAAAAAGCAAGACGGACATACATTCCAGACGAATAGCGCTTGACTGGTGTATCTAAAAACTTTTCTACTTCCGCAAAAGCAACTATTTCATCAAACTTCTTCTTAATCTCGACTCTACTCATTCCCAAAACAGAACCGTTGAGGAAGATGTTTTCTCGTCCGGTTAATTCTGGGTGAAATCCCGTCCCTACTTCTAGGAGACTTGCTACTCTACCTTTGATAGCGATACGTCCCTTCGTTGGTTCGGTAATGCGGCTCAAAACTTTTAGGAGTGTCGATTTTCCGGCTCCATTGCGTCCAATCACACCAATGGCTTCACCCTGCTGAATCTCAAAAGAAACGTCTTTTAATGCCCAAAATTCTTCACGGGTAGGGTTAGATACTTTTTTGGGATCGGGCTTGATCAGTCTCTTTGTCAGAGATTTAGCTCCATCAGCAATTACATCTCGTAGGGCCTTGTAGCGATAGCGACCAGAGTTATCCTGTTGGTGTGCAATAATAAATTTTTTACCCAGATTTTCTACGCGAATCATAGTATTAGACATCTGCTTTGCTCCTTTCTAAATTACGTCAGCAAACGTCCGTTCCATTTTACGGAAGTACCAAATGCCACTTACTAGTAATAAGGCAACTAATCCGACAGAAAGTGCAAATCCAGGTAAGTAAATTTGTGACTCCCCACCCAAAATTGCCCAGCGAAAGCCATCAATCACACCCACCATTGGATTTAATGAGTAAAGTAATCGCCACTGCGGCGGTACAACACTGCTGCTAAAGCCCACAGGTGAGATATACAAGCCAAACTGCACAATAAACGGTACTATGTAGCGAAAATCGCGATATTCAACATTCAATGCAGCCAACCATAGTCCTACACCTACAGATGCTGCAAAGGCAATTAAGATAAATACTGGTAGAGTTAAAATTCGCCAATCTGGTACAAAGTTATACCATGCCATTAGTCCTAAAAGGATGATGCCGGAGATCATGAAATCTACAAAGCTGACTACTACTGAACTAATTGGTACTATCAAACGGGGAAAATATACTTTAGAAACTAAGTTGGCATTATTAATTAAACTATTACTACTTTCACTCAAAGCATTGGCAAAAAACTGCCAGGGGAGCATAGCAGCAAATACTAAAATTGGATAGGGCGCTCCTTCTGAAGGCAATTTAGCCAAATTTCCAAATACCACGGTAAAAACAACCATTGTTAAAAATGGTCGGATCAATGCCCAAGCTATGCCGATCGCAGTTTGTTTGTAACGCACCAAAATATCTCGCCAAGCAAGAAAATATAATAGCTCTCGGTAGCGCCAAATGTCTTGCCAATACTGACGTTCGGTGCGTCCAGCCTCAATCACTAATTCTTGACTAGAGGCGATTTCTTGACTACTCATGATTTTTTGTTGTGTTGTTAATACAACTGATATTTTTGATTGACGCTATTGAAATAACAGCTAGATTTTGGACAGTTATGTAGCTCTTAGCTTTGAATGTTTCCGATCAAGATCACACCTTCTCTACGGTTTGGCCTCCAATAGTAAGAATGAAGGTTACGTTGGAGGGACTGAGATCAAAAGACCATCGAAGCCCAACTCCTAAACAAATAGCAATCTATATGTTTTGAAATAAATTTAGTTTTCCTAGTTATGAGGCAAAAAAGGTATGTAACTACAAAATAGGCTTACTATCTTTTAATAACTATTAAAAGTTTTTATGCTTGGTTTTAAAACATAGTCAATTACCGTAATAGTAGACTGCTGAACATCATACATTATTAAGGTTAATATATGATTTATTTTTTACTTATCATTGTGAGAATGATACAAAGTTCAAACACAAAATATTAAATACATCAAGCCAAAATTTTGGCTGTCTAATTTGCATTTGAACAAAGGATCTATCTATTAATGGAACTCCTGCTAGTTAACGCTTGATTCCTTTTATTTATCCCACCTAATACTCTGCTGCAATACATCTAAATATTGTCGAGATATGATCTCAGGCGTATAGTGCGATCGCATATACTGACGACCAGCCCTACCCATACGCTGTGCTAATTCTCGATCTTGACTAAGCAGGCGAATAAACTCAGCCAAACCATGACTATCTCCATTTTCAAAGGTGTCACCACAATTGGCTTGTGTAATCATTTGTCTCAGGTATGAATACTCAGAACAAATGACTGCAACTGGTCGCCCAGTCGCCAAAGCTGGATAAAGTTTACTAGGAGCAACTAAACTTTCCATACCCCCATCAACACTGACTAGAGATAAGTCCCCAGCGGTTAGAGAATAGGGTAATACTTGTTTGTCTTGATAAGGCAAAAATACAAAATTTTTTAGCCCTAAGTGATTGACATCCCTAATTAATTCTTCTTGTTTTGCTCCACTACCAATAAACACAAATTGAATTGGTTCATCTTGCAGTAGTTTTGCAGCCTCCAAGATAGTATCCATATCGTGACAACGACCCATGTTACCAGAGTAAAGCACAGTAAACTTATTTACTAAGTTATGTTTCCATGCAAACCAGTTTTCTTTTTTGGCAATGGGTACAATTAAATCAGGATCTCCCCAACTGTGAATTACAAAAACCTTATCTGCTACCTGTGGACAAATAGCAGTCACTCGCATTTTCATTGCAGGACTGAGAACTATGATTGCTTTGGATTTTTGCCAAACTAACTTATTGAGTTTTCGCCACAGCTTTGCTACCCAATGATCTTTTGAGATTACATTCAGAGCGATCGCGATATCTGGATAAAGGTCATAGAGTATGCAAACATAAGGAAGCTTAAACCAGGTATGAGCAAGATATCCCAAAATTGGCAAAAATGGTGGTGCTGTGGTCAGTAACAATAGGTTGAAACGACGACCATTTTTCAGTAGATGGAGTGCAGCACGCAGGGTAAATAGAACTCCATTTACTGCTTTACCTCGAATTCGTCCTGGCCAAAGTTGAGCAGTGCGCGATCGCTGCACTAGCACTTTACCTATGTGTTGAACTGATGGAGCATGAGAAGCTTTAAAAGCATATCCTGGTTGACTTGTAAAAACTTCTATGTCTACCCCAAGATATCCCAATTGTCTTGTGAGTTCTTCTAGTAATTGTCCTGTAGCAGCGTAATCTGGAGGAAAAAACTGAGTCATGACCGACAATTTGACCATTTTCGCAGTTTTTAGCAACTGCTCAGTTTTAGCTTCTGAATTATCTGAATGAGTAGAAGTAGATAGAGACAATTTCTGATTAATCCATTTACTGAGTGTCATCGGCTATATCCTGTACAAACACTTTTTTAGACGCCGTTTCTAATATAAGAAGGCAGTAAAATACACATTAATTAATAAAAGCATCTTGAATACTTCAGTATTGAATACAATACAAACAAAGGAAATAACTATTTGTTAGGTGTCTTCAAAATACTTAATCTAACTAAATATAACAATTAATTTCCTAGAAAATATACAAGCATTCATCCGTGGGTTTGATTATATATTTGTTTAGGTGTCAAAGTTAATATAGTTTGCATAAAATACAAGTATTTTTATAGAAGTTTCAAGAAATCTTTAAAAACTAAACTAATTGCATAATTTTCGCTAAATAGACAAACAAAAATCAGACGAGTAATCTTTTGTGTCAAGGAATCTCGCCATACGAAATATAAAAAAAATGGTAGGTTTTTGTCAAACAGACACAGCACTTACAACAGAATCTGTAAGTAAATTATCTAATTTTTAAACATGGAAGTATCTCAAGTGTTTAAAGATATGTTTTATGCACAAACTGTAACTCTAACAAAATAGGAATTAGCGTCATCGACTTTATCCTGTATTAAAAGATTTATCGAAATAGCGCCGAACTTATTTCAGTTATTTAATAGGGAAACAACACTTTGAATAGTTAACCGTGTTTTTTGATACTAAGGTAGGTGTAAGTTAATTATTACTTGGTCTGTTCTAAGACTATAGATTATAACTTGGTTAATTTTATACTGTATCCAAAAATCAGGCTAATTGCTTCCATTCATTGGCACGTACATCATCAAAAGTATAGAAGAACACAACATATAAAAACAAACCTACTCAAAATATCATTTATTTTTTATGATGTTGTTACAGGTGTATTTGATGCATTGATTCAACATCCTTAAAAATTATGGCAATATGCCTTTTTAACGAAGCTGTATCTTTTGCTTATCTTCACCTGAAAATTTTGGAGGACACACGCTGTTTCATATCTTACATAATTAAAAAAAATCATTACTTTGGTGGTTTTTTGTCATAGCATCAATCTGCATGAGTATATTAGCATGTTTCAAATTCATTATTATATTGAGACTCTGAAGACGATATGTTAGTCTTATATTAAAAATAATACAGGTAATAAAACATACTCGTTTTTTTGGTTATTAAGTATCATATTTTAAAAAAATGCTCTTTCAAAAGAACTTAACTTTCAATATGATAGAAGTAGTAAATAAAAATATGTATTAAAAATAACTATATTTATACTAGAAACTTAAAATAAAAGTGATTAAGATTACTTAGAAATGATGTAAGTGCTTAAGATGCCTTTCCTAGAAGCAGTATATTAAATACTTACTTGCTTGACTACTGAAAATACATTATTTAGTCCTCTTTTATCACTTTGGTTGTATAAAACATACTGTCATGATGGTTTCTAAGTATGAAATATAATCTATCCTTGAGTTTTCTATTTCTATAGGTTTGAAAAAACTGAGCATTGCATAATTACGGGATTATTTTAGAATTTCCATCAACAGCAATTACCGTGTCTCCGTGTCTGGAACTCAGCTTCAATCATCTCATTATTCGACAACGCTATAAAGTGCTACCAAACTCATAAAACAGGATTGTATTGGTGATCACAACCGTGAAAAATTTGGTATTAAGACGGCATATTATTAGTAAAACAAATCTTTTGTTGTCCTCTTCTTACCAAGTTGTATTATCAAGCTGCACATAGTACAGTATTAAGCTTGAGTAAGGCAGCACATGAATATATAAACCGATGATATACTTTAGTCACAATTATTTTAATAGTCACTATTCCGTATAAGAATAAGTATATATACTATAAACTTAAAAATTATACAAAAAACATTACTATAGCTACTTTCCGTGGAATTACACTTAATTCAAACTGTGATATAGCAAATAGCACTTAAATATTTACCAAATCTTTATAAATTATGGATAATCGGTCATATCAACCATCAAATTCTGACAGAAATCAGAATTTCTTAACGCAGCAACTGAGTAGTCAAATTATACCTTTTCCTCTATCTGAAACCCAAGGGGATGATTGGAATTTACGAGATTTTTTAAGTGTTGTAAGGCGGCGAGTACTAGTCATAGCGGGAGTAGTAGCTGTTGTAATTACAGCTACAGTATACTCATCCCTAAAGCAAAAGCCTGTGTATGAAAGCAGTTTTAGGCTATTAGTCGAACCTCTTAATAATGAGAACAAGTTGCTAGAACTTGATTCTAAGCAAAACTCTAGTTCATCAAACCCTAGTCTGGATTATGAAAGCCAAATACAGGTTCTCAAAAGTCCGGGACTAATGAAAAATATTGTTATGAAATTGCAAAGAGATTATCCAGACGTTAATTATGATTATTTAGTAAAATATCTGACTATTACTCGCCTCGGTGAAACAAGGATTATAGAAGTTAGTTATGAGAGTGATGATCCTGCTAAAGTTAAAGCTGTACTGGATCAAATTGCTAAAGCTTACTTAAAGTATAGCTTGGAACAGCGCCAAACTAGTCTGCGACAAGGTCTCAAGTTTGTAAGAGATCAACTGGTAAGCATGCAAAGACGAGTAGATCAGCTGCAAAAAGAACAGCAGGTATTCCGACAAAAGTACGATTTTGTTGATCCAGAAACACAGGCGCAACAAATAACTACTCAAGCGAACAATTTATCTCAACAAAGGCAAATAATCAATCAGCAGTTGGCTGTAGCTCGTAACAATTTAGCGAGCTTAGAGGGGGAAGAAGGAGAACTGGCTACACTGAATAATGCAGTGTTATATCAACAGTTACTTAGTCGGTTGCGTGAATTAGATGTTCAAATAGCCGCCCAAGCAACTAGTTTACAGGACGAAAACCCTACAATCCAAAATTTGAAAGAAAAACGAGAAAGCCTGTTGCCATTGCTACGTCAAGAAGCAGAACGCTTTATGAGTACAAGACTTGCGGAGGCGACAACACAGGTTCAAGCTTTAGAGGTGCAGAGCCAAGAACTTGCCAAAGCAGAGCAGCAACTTGAAGAAAAGCGTAAGCAATTGCCCATCTTAACCAGAGAATATACTGAATTACAACGGAAATTACAAGTTGCAACTGAGAGTTTGAATCGTTTTCTCAGTACCCGTGAAACCTTAGAAATTCAGGTAGCGCAAACAGAATTACCCTGGGAATTAATTCAAGCACCTACTCTACCAGAAAATCCTGCCTTAGTAGATATCAAACGTAATTTAATATCGGGATTGTTAGGTGGTTTGATCTTAGGAATTGGTCTAGCTTTGCTACTGGAGAAACTAGATAGTACTTATCATAGTGCTTATGTTCTCAAGCAAAAGATAAAAGAGCCTTTATTGGGATCAATACCTTTTGAGAGGTATCTACTAGGTAGCTCACAGCATACTTCTCTACCAAAAATTTTGCCAAGAGCAACACCAGATTCCCTATCAAAGGACATTTCTCAACCTGGTGCGATCGCTCTGCGAGATACTACTAACTACAGCACAGGTTTTCTAGAGGCTTTGCGTGTACTGAATACAAATATTCAACTACTCAGTAGCGATCGCCCAATCAGATCTATAGTTATTAGTTCAGCTATGCCAGGAGATGGCAAATCGACAGTTGCATTCCACTTGGCCGAGATCGCTTGTGCAATGGAGCAACGAGTTTTACTGGTAGATGCTAATTTGCGCCAACCTGTGATTCATGAGCTAGCAAATCTAAGTAACTTCTGGGGGTTAAGTAATTTAATTACTACAAACTTGCCAATCACAGAAGCAATTCGCCCAGCACCATTTATGAAGCAACTTTCTATACTGACTTCTGGCCCAATACCACCTGATCCAACAAAGTTGCTCTCATCTGAAAAAATGAAGCGATTGATGGAAGACTTCCAAAATACTTATGATTTAGTGATTTATGATGCTCCCCCCTTGCTTGGGCTAGCTGATGCTAGTTTAATAGCACCCCATACAGATGGCATTTTACTAATAGTGAGGATGGAAAAAACAGACTCTTCCATACTGAAGCGGGCTTTAGATAGTTTGAAAATGTCTCGCATGAACGTTTTAGGTATTGTTAGCAACGATCACAAACAAAACTCAGCCTATTAAGCCATCAGTTACCTGCGGTATTCATCACCACAGTCTCCAATAAGTTGATACAAATCTCCCGACTTGCTAGATATGACATCTATATTATGTATATCTTCAGTGTCAAGGCAAAACGTAAATACCTTGGCGTTATCTTCAATGTGTTCCGATACCCCAAGTTTGGCACCAACAATTACACCACCCACAGTTGGCTGATCTAATATATAGCGTACTGCGACATTAGAAATACTCACTTGATGCTTATCAGCTATTTGCTTGAGAGTTAAAAGTAATTCTTGGAATAACTTCCAACCACCCCAAGCATCTATCATGTTTTTGTATTTTCTCAGGCTGGCAGTGGAAAGTTGAAAAAGTCCTGGTTCTGGTTGTCCTAAATGTTTTTCTGATAGCAACCCGCCGCACACAGTACCGTAGGTAAAAAGTTTTATGTCATGCTCTTGACAAAAGCGCATCATCTTAACTTCTGGTCGGCGGTCAACTAAAGAAAATTGCACTTGATTAGAAACAATTTTGATCCCTGCATCGATAACAATTTGTAAGTGTTCTGTATCAAAATTAGTTAAAGCCAAATGTTTGATTTTGCCCTCAGCTTGTAATTCAGTCATATACTTCAGGGCGTCCAGGTAATTGGGATCTCGATATTCCCACCAATGAAATTGCATCAAATCCAAGGAAGTAACATCCATTCTTTTGAGGGAGATATTAATGTTTTCCTCGACAATTTTTCTGGTCATTTTTCCCGGACGAGGAACCCATTTGGTAAAAGCTTGGATATTAGACAAAGCTTCTTGAGTGCGAGTTGCAATTAACTGACGTCGAAACTCGCCAATAAAATCTTCTGCTGGCCCATAGTGATCAGCAAGATCCCAAGTAGTAAAGCCTGCATCCATATACTTAAACATACTTTGGATTGCAGCAGTCGGATTAATACGTCCATGTGCGCCAGATACTTGCCACATTCCGTTTAAGATCCGGCAGATATTTAAATCAGGAGTAAATTGCAGACGACTTGATGCGGGTAGAGTCATGCGATTTTGGATTTTAGATTACTCTTTCTTGAAGCCCCCCATAGACGCCTTGCGGCTTCCCGTTAGGGTTGGGCGTCTATGGATTATGGATTAGTTGGACTTTGCAATCTTGCGAGGAATTATTGCTATTCCTAACTCCTTTTAACGCCAGCTTTTTTCGGCTTGTTGTAAAACATAGGCGGCGACATCTTGTATTTCTTGTTCACTAAGAAGATCTTTATAGGCTGACATATTATTTTTACCATTAGCAACAAGGGAAGAAATAGCTTCTATTGAATCCATACCATATTTTTTTAGTGCTTTGAGCTTTAAGTTTTTACCTCGCCTGACGATATTACTACCGTTGATATGACAACCAGCACAATGAACATCAAAGATTTTTGCACCATTGGTTGTATCTGCGGCTAATGCTGGTTGGCTAAAGCTAATTATCAACAGTGTGAAGAGCAATAGTGTAAATTTTAGAGTAGTTTTCCCACACATAATAATACTACTTTGGTTAGTTATTTTCTATCTAAAGGAAGTACTGCTTTCAAATATCTTACGCCACAATCGTAGTGTGACATAGTGATCCTATGAAATTCTATCCAAATTAGTTAAATCTGAAAGTATCTAAAAAATGCCTAATCATATCAAAGAACAAATAACAACTGATCTTCAACAAGCAAAAGAAACCGGACAGTTGAGAGCAGAGCGAATTCGCGAAATTGTGAAAGCAGCTGTTTCTCAAGTAGTTTCTGAATTCCAAGAAGGTTCTATTGAGATTCGTTCCATTGTTAAAGACGCTGTTTCGACTGTTGTTGAAAACTTACAAGCTAAAAGCAGTGAGTACAAAGAAAATGTCACAGCTTCAATTGAGGGAGCATTAGAGGCTGTAAATACGAAAAGACATGAGTCTATTGCTAAAACTCAAGCACAGGTTAAACAGCTAGAAGCTCAACTAGATGAGGAAGAAAATAAAATCCAGCAAGAAGTTGATGGAATTTTAGCAGAGATCAAAGAATCTAATAATGTCGATTCACCGGAAAGCAAAACAGCTATTGACTCTGCTATAGATGCTATCAAGAATAGTGATGAGTTGGCTTTATTGAGAAGAAGATATGCTCAACTCCAAGCACAGTTAGCGATTGTCAAAGCTAATTTAGCCGCACGCTATGGTGGACGTTCTGAAGAAGTAAAAAGTTATCTTGATGATGCAAAAAACTGGTTCCAGCAAGCTCGTCCGCAAGCAGAAGAAGCAGTTGCTCAAGTGCAACAAAAACACGCTCAATTAGAAGAAAAAATTGGCGAAGCAGGTAGTTCAATCGCTAAAAAAGAGTATCAGATCAGACAACTACTTAGAGATTTATTGCTCTCTGGTGCTGATTGGCTAAAAGAGAAAGAACCCGTTGATAAAGTTGGGAAATAAAAGTTATAGATAGCTAATAATTGTAGGGTGGGTAATGCTCACCCTATTTTTTCATACTATTAGCCAAAGAGTATATTTATCGATATCTTGCACCTATCCCAAGGAGCATCCCAATTTTTTCAAAATACCGTAAAGCAAAGGGTTTAAACCCTTTGCTAATAGCGCAAGTCGTCTTCAGACGACTTCATAAAATCAAACAGTCTGCTGAAGCCGACTTTCGCTATCAGACTGCGATTTCAATCGCAGGCGTTTTGAACATTTGGGATGCTCCCCCTATCCCATATCCCAATACGGTTGGGATAATATCAAAAATATTGTATAGAGATTATCAATTTACGGTGTCTAAATAACAAAATAATAATACCGAAAAATCCTTAAGCGAACCGTGTTACCCCATATCCCACCTGAGTAGCATAATTCTGTTTAAACGGACTCAAATACTTTTTGTGAGAAAATATACGATCCGATATAAACTTCAGATTCCCGATTTCTTTAAGAAGTCGGGAATCTTGTTTTTCTTATGGCTTAGTTAGCAACTCAAGAATTAGGATACGGTATCTAATCTTTCTTCGTACTTGGCAATTGCCCATACACCATGAATAGCACCAGGAAGCCAACCTAGAAGAGTCAGAAGAATGTTGATCACTAAAGTTGTACTAATTCCATATGTCAGGAAAATACCAACAGGAGGTAGGAAGAATCCAAGGAGGTAACGAAGTAATTTCATAGTGTTTCTACTGCTGTTTATTTGTAAGTTTTTTGTTTCTGTTTACAATTTTCCGAAATTGACTGACTGAGATTTAGCTAGAAGGTAATTCAGCATTGGATTTCGCTGTATCACTGCTTGATAAAGCCAAATTTTTCTCAGCAAAGTATCTGTTAATGAAGGTGCTAGCAAAAGATAGAATAACAGGACCCAAAATAAAAGCTATTAGTCCATGTACAGAAAAACCAGGCACTAAAAATGCTGCCAGAGCAAAACAGATACCGTTAACAACGAGTGAAAATGCTCCCAATGATAAGAAATTTAGCGGTAAAGACAATACAGATAGAACTGGTTTAACAGAACCATTGACTAAACCAATTGCTAACGCAGCAATTAAAGCTGCTGGGAAGTTAGCAATATTAACACCAGGAACTACTAAATCAACAATTAATAAGCTTAAAGCTGTAACTAGAGCAGCTAATAAGTTTCCGGTCATCGTTTTCACCTAAAAAGCAGAAATAGAGGTTTTTATGTTCTGATACCATCTTCCGCGATGTATTATTCTTTAACCTCTCTAACAAGGTAGATTCTGCTTCTGCCATTAGGCTAGTTTTTGATGACAGAATTTATAGACCGAAGTGTTTAGATTGGGTAAATAAGCATTAACTCGATAAAACAAAATTACTACTTTTATTTTTAAGAATTATTTAATATTTGTTCTGAGTTTAGTAGAGTAGATAATTTTCTAGCTTTAAAGATACTACTCTGATTTGGGAGCATCTGATTTAAGATACAGGGAGTTTTGATACAAGACTTGTTCTTGATGAGTCTCTAAAGTGCAATCAGATAAAGGATAAGCAACACAAGTGATAGTGTAACCAGCTGCTATTTCATGCGATCGCAAAAATTTTTGCTCACTTTGATCTACTTCCCCGTCAATGCTTTTAGCAACACAGGCTGAACATTCGCCCTGTTTGCATCCAGATGGTAGACGGATACCAGCTTCTTCTGCCATATCGAGGATATATTGATCATCTGGCACTGCGATCGCACGGTCTAAGCCAGTTGCAGAATTGATGAATCGAACTTGGTAAACTGCCATTTGCTTTACTAAGGATTGAGAATCATATATTTAAGGTGGGCAATGAATGCCCACCCTAGAGAAAAAAATTACTCACATCTACATAAAAATGTTGTAATTATGCTTCCTTTGGCTCTACTAAATTTTCTGCACCCTTAACAACTTTTGCCGATTCAATTTTGTCACCTGCTTTGATTTCCCGTAAAACATCTTTACCTTCAACGACATAACCAAAAACGGTGTAACGACCATCTAAAAGATTACGTCCAGCTGGGGTAAGTTCTGGTTCATAGAGAAAGAAGAAAAATTGCGAAGAAGCACCATTATTGTCACTTTCAGGACGAGCCATAGCTACTGCACCGTAGGCAGAAAATGGCAACACAGGTAAATCGGTGTAACGTCCTGCTTGTTCTGATGTAATACCGTAGGTTGGTTCTTTGTCACCTTCAAAAAGAATTTCTAAAGGAATAGCACGATATTTATTCGTTTTGGGATCAATAAAGCCTACTTCTTTTCCTGGTGGATCACCAGTTTGGACAACGTAAGATTCTTCTGCGCGGGTGAATGGTAAACCATCATAAAAACCCCGTTGTACTAAATCAACCAAATTTCCAGCAGTTACAGGGGCATTGTAACCGTCCACTACAAAAGTAATATTACCCTTCATAGTTTTCATTTCGATGGTGGCACGACCTTTTAGTTGCGGTAAATTGCTATATTCCTTGGGAACTTCAAAGGGAAATCCCTGCACCATCAAATCTTCTATGTCACCAACGAGGTTTAACAGGTCGGCTCGTTGTGCTAATATTTGTTCTTTATCTCTGGTTTTACTTACTTCTTCAAGACTGCTCACACCTGATTTCAATTGAGAAATCAAAGCTTCAGCTTGGGTTTTGTTTGCTTGTGGTACACTAGCCAAAATTTTGCCAGGATTACTGAGAATCCGTGATGCTTTACTGAGGTCTTTGGAAACAGCACCCCAACGTCGATTGGCTCTGAGTTGGTTTGATATATCTTCCAAACTGCCTTGCAGTTCTCGTACAGGCTGATTATCTATTGGTAATGCATAGCGCAAAAGTGCTTTACCGTCAGTAATTGCGTTTCCTGCTGGTAGTCCAGCACTGCTGGAGGGAGTCCACCCGGCTGTACTTACTCCTAAAAAGAGTGTTACCAACAAAAGTGTAATGAGAGTATTCTTCAACTGAGATTTTAATGACTTGAACATGGGATGGTTCAAACGCAGCATTAATTTCTTGACTAAAACAATTCGGAAATGGGAGTTTACTTGACTTGACTTAACCCTCAATAATCTTCCCACAGTACAGGAAAGACGTAAAAGAAGAGATACGTAATATGCACAGATACAGGCGAGCCTCCTACCCCTTTAAAGAAGGCTTCGCCAACAAAGGAGGTGGGTCGCTTTGCGACACGCTTGCGCGAACGCTAACTTGTGAAATTACCTAGATTTGCACTCATCAGCCGAAATAAACTAAATCCAAGTATTAATACTTCATCCTTCACCCTTGCTAATATTGACTAAATTTGGAGAATAGGATACTTGGGGGTAAAAATAGGTAAATGACATACCGCATCTATAATTGAATTTGTTGAAATTGACTTGTTAATCAAAATACAGGTGGACAATCTCATATGACAGGTAAAGGACAAGGATTTGGCTTTGGCTTAGGAAAAATGAAAGAACTAGCTGAAGCCTTTAAAAAAGCTCAACAGGTGCAAGAAGGAGCAAAGCGCCTTCAGGAAGAACTGGAGCAAATGGAAATTGAAGGCGAAGCTGGCAATGGTTTAGTAAAGGTGATAGTCAGTGGGAACCAAGAACCTAAGCGGGTAGAAATTTCTCCAGATGCCCTCAATGAAGGCGCAGAGGTACTTTCTGATCTGGTAGCTGCGGCAATGAAAGATGCTTATAACAAATCCACAGCAACAATGCGGGAACGCATGGAAGATTTAACAAGTGGGTTGGAACTTCCTGGGTTCTAGACTTAATAGTTGTTTGTCATTTGTCTTATTCTTAATGACAAAGGACAAATGACTATATAACTTCTATGCCTTACAAACTTTTGTTTGTCTGCCTGGGAAATATCTGTCGATCGCCTGCGGCAGAAAATATTATGAATTACTTGATTGAGCAGAATGGCTTGAGTGAGTCTGCAAAACATATACTAGGCGATCGCATTATCTGTGACTCAGCTGGCACATCTAGCTATCACATCGGTAGCCCACCGGATCGACGCATGAGTTCTGCTGCATTGCAAAAGCTAGGAATCAAACTCCGTGGTTATGCTCGTCAGTTTCAAAAGTCAGACTTTCAAGACTTTGATTTGATCTTAGCTATGGATCGGGAAAATTATGACGATATTTTATCTCTTGATCCAACTGGACAATATCACCACAAAGTACATTTGATGTGTGACTTTTGTTCTCAGCATACTCTTAAAGAAGTTCCAGATCCCTACTATGGTGGTTCAGAGGGCTTTAATCAGGTAATCGAACTACTCCTTGATGCTTGTGGAGGTCTGCTGCAATACGTTTTTAATCAAGAAACTAGAAGACAGTCCCAATGATTTCACCACCAAGCATGAAATATCCGTATCAAGGTGGGTAAAAACCTGCTTTCATGGCTGATTGTTTGCGATTCAACTTGGTGTCTTGGCAATACTGCTCGGTTAAAGATTTTTCGCTTCGATTTTTGGGAATGTAGAGACCGTAAATTTACGGTCTCTACAAAGATTTTATTGACTTTTAACCAACTCACTAATACTCTCGTCTATGCAGTCCCAAGAAGGGAGCAAGTACCACTCCAGCGACGAAACCGCCAATGTGCGCCCAGTAAGCAATTCCCCCGGTCTCTACACTCATATTTGCTGCTGCTTGTAGACTTGCAAAACCAGAAATCAAATTTTGAATAAAGTAAAGCCCAATCAGAAATAAGGCTGGAATTCTCACAGTCGTGACGAAAATACCTAAAAATATTAATGTGACAACTCTTGAGTGGGGAAAAGCAATAATATAACCTCCTAAAATTCCAAAAATTGCACCACTTGCTCCCAATGAAGGAATCCCAGAATTCATACTGATAAACCACTGACATAGGGCAGCAAAAGCACCACAAATCAAATAATAAATTAAGTACTTAAAATGCCCCAGTTTGTCTTCAACATTGTTACCAAAAACAAACAGAAATAACATATTTGAGATTAAATGCCACCAACCACCATGAAGGAATTGGGATGTAAATAATGTTGTCCATTCGCCAGCTAAGTTGGTAGTTAATTGTTCAGGAATAACTGCATATAGCTGCAAAAACTGATTTAGTTGTTCATTTGATAGTTGAAGTTCATGTAGAAAAACTAAAACGTTCATCCCAATCAAGCCATAGGTGATGTATGGGGTAGTTCGCGTTGGATTTTCGTCGTACAGAGGAAACACAGGTGTTGTTCCTAATAATTAATCTATATAAGTGCAATATAGCTTGTGTAACTACTCAACGAATAATCATAATTAAAATTTTAGTAATAAAAATGACATGCTATGCTTGTATTAACCGAGAATTTAACTATATTTTCTTTTTTCAAATTTTATTTGCCAAGCTAAGTAAATGCTAAAACGATAAAATTACTTATTTGTTTTATTACTTTAATCTAAGTATTATTATATAGAAAAGTGATTTTTTTGCTAAACCGATTGGTTGAATAGGCTGTCAAATGAACACAAAGACTACTCAAAACATAACTGACATCATTGATCTGCATCTTGCAGAAAAAACTGTCCAAAAAGATTCAAAGCAGACAAATTTAGATTCTCAAAGCATAGCTTTGTTCGAGCAGAAGTTTATACAACTGTGGCAGGAACTTACAGATAGTTTTGAGAAACTGCTTCAGGAATTAGAGAAAAAGCGGCAAGATGTAGATACTGACTTAAAAAAACAAGTAGAAGTAACTTTGCAGCTTTGTCGAACTGATACAGGAATTCCTTCTCCATCGCAGATAAAAAGGCGTGTTGAGATTGAGAGTAGCTATGAGATTGTCTATGAACAGTATCTGAATGAAGTTCGCGCTCATTTTTTGCAAAATTTATTATCTCTAGATCATGGACTGGGGCGATCGCTTGAGCGCGTAAAATCTCAAATAGCACAGATACTGATTACCAAGACAAATTTAGGAAAATTTACAGCCAGCAAAAGTTCTGAATTTATCCAAGTACTAGCAACAGAAATACCAGATCAACTTATTCCAACTATACCTAGTCAGCTCAAAATAGCATTTCAAATGTTGGCTGAATGTAAACTGAGCTATCGAGAATTTATACTTTATCGCATTCGTCCCCATGTAGATGGATTAACTCCGAAACAACCCGAAACTCCTCAGTTAACGAATTCGCCTTCTACGGAACAAGTATTTCTCAATCTCAAGATAGCTCATGCCCAAAGTCTTCGTAAATGTGAAACAGCCTTAAAACAGTTGCTGAGTGAACCTAGTCAAGTTGCTTTTGCGATCGCAGAAGAGTTTGTTGATCGCACAATTCGTACAGCAGATGTGGAGAATGAATGGCAAATTTTACTACAAAAATTACAACCAGCTTGGGACGATTTTTTCGGTAAACCAGCACAAATTCAACGCGAGTGGATTAACTCTACACAACAAACTACAGATACAAATATTATAGTGAGCGAAGTAGATACAATTTTTACACTCATGGATTTTTAACGGGAGCATCCCAAGATCAACCTGAATATATTTATTTATACAGCGCTTTGCATTTAAATGGATTACACCCCACCCGCAGGTGGGGTTCTTCCGTACCTCACGCTTGTTGAAATCTGCTGTATTTC
The DNA here is from genome assembly GCF_059505505.1 of Pelatocladus sp. NCBI lineage: Bacteria > Bacillati > Cyanobacteriota > Cyanophyceae > Nostocales > Hapalosiphonaceae > Pelatocladus > Pelatocladus sp. The sequence continues at coordinate 60,579 of NZ_JCACKS010000129.1, forward strand.
CTGCTAACGATTCAATTGTTGACGACGTGAGGGTTTATTTGCACGCATTTCTTGCAGTTGTTGTCTTTGTTCAGGAGTCAAAACAGCGTCAATTTGAGATTTTTGAGACTCCATAATTTGTCGCATTTGAGCTTTCTGATCTTCAGTAAGATTGAGGGAGGCTTTTAAATTGCGTCTTTCTTGACGATTTGCTTGACGGTTTTTCTTTGCATTTGCGAGTTGTTCTCGTTGTTGTGGGGTAAGAATTGCATCCATTTTAGCTTTTGTATTCCGACGAATTTCTGCTATTTGGGTTTTTTGTGTATCCGTTAGTCCTAAATTTTGGAATGGGCCTTTACCTTGAGGAACTTGTGCAACTAGAAAAGAAGATGAGTTTGTTTGTGCTTGAGCTGCAAAGGGGACAGCAGTTAAACTGAGAGCAACAGCACCAGCAATCAATGATAATTTTTTGAGTTTCATTTGCGACCTTTAGCGTTTTGTGTGTTTCTTTGTTTCTATCTTAAGAAGTTATATTTAACAGTCACATGAGGAGAAAGTCATGTATAACCCATGACTTAAGTCATGTTTGTGACGTGACAAATAATATAATGTGAACTTATGGAAATCTGTTTACAATTAGTTCTAGTTGGACTACAAACCAATAATATATAAAAATATATCTTGTCTTTTTCCTTAACCCTATTTTCAATACAGGTCTATTTTTGTGAATCAACCAATTAAAGTTAGCAATCATCCTTTTCGGTTTTTACTTTATTTGGAGTGGATATTATTAGTTGTTTCTGCTTCTGCTGTTTTAATACCTTCTCATTTTCAACGTTTCAATAATCAGTCCACAGAGTTAACAATTTTTAGTTTGCTTGTTTTTGGCTTAATGGGCTTGAGATTGCCTACTAAAAATAAATTCATTAAGGTTGTTTACACAATTATAGAAGTAATTTTAATTATTTTTATTTCCTTTTACAATACTAAACCATCTGGAAGGTTTTTCCCTTTTTTATACTTGGTGTTAGTAACTCGTAGCTGTTTTATTTTTCAAATCCAAGGTCGTTTATTTGTTACGACTTTATCTTTGATATTATTTATCTTTTCTATATCACAAAGAAAACCTCCTCGTCCGTCAATACAATTATCACCTGCTATCCAAGAGAGATTGTTATTTTATAATTTTGTTGTTGCTCTATTATTTGGATTAGCTTTAGTTTTTGTATTAATGTTGATGAATACAATTTTATCAGAAAGAGAAAGTCGAGAAAAACTAGCAATTGCTAATCAAAAACTACGTCAATATGCTTTGCAAATTGAAAATCAAGCAACTTTGGAAGAACGCAATCGTATTGCTAGAGAGATTCATGATTCTTTAGGACATTCTTTGACGGCGTTAAATTTACAATTAGAAACTGCTTTAAAATTATGGCAATCTAATCCAGAAAAAGCTCAAACATTTTTAGCAAGAGCAAAAGAATTAGGTTCAAAAGCATTACAAGATGTCCGACAATCGGTTTCTGCGATGCGTTCTCATCCCTTACAAGAACAATCTTTAGAACAGGGGATTGCTAATCTTGCAGAAAGTATGCAGCGTACAACTGGAATCTCGCCAATTCTAAAAATTAATTTATCTCATCCCATTTCTTCGGAGATGACTACCCCGATTTATCGAATTATTCAGGAATCATTTACAAATATTTGTAAATATGCTGAAGCTACAGAAGTGAAACTGGAATTAAGAACAACAGATACAGATTTATACTTAGTAGTTGAAGATAATGGTAAAGGTTTTGATTTAGGGCAAAACACCACAGGATTTGGACAGCAAAGTATGCGCGATCGCACTTTAGCATTAGGTGGAAAATTTAATATTAACAGTACTCCTGGTTCTGGTTGCAAAATTAGAGTTGAAATCCCCTTACCAAGGTATAGTCAATGATCAAAGTCTTCTTGGTAGATGATCAAAATTTAATTCGTCAAGGATTAAAAGCGTTATTAGAACTAGAACCAGATTTAGAAATTATTGGAGAAGCCGAAAATGGCGAGACTGCAATTCATTTGATGGAAGAATTACATCCAGATGTGATTTTAATGGATATTAGAATGCCAATTATGGATGGAGTTGCAGCAACGCGAGAAATTCACAAGCGTTTTCCCAACATACAGATTTTAGTATTAACGACTTTTGATAATGATGAATATGTAACAGCAGCACTACAAAATGGTGCAATGGGTTACTTACTCAAAGATACTCCTTCCGAAGAATTAGCTGTTGCGATTCGTGCTGTTTATAAAGGATATACCCAATTAGGCCCAGGCATAGTCAAAAAACTTTTGACTCAATTCCCGCCAGTTGTACCTGATAAATCGCCACCTCCGCCACCAAGTTTAACTGAATTGACTCCTAGAGAAAAAGAGGTTTTGCGCTTAATTGCTACTGGTGCGACTAATAAAGAAATTGCCCAAAAACTTTACATTTCCGAAGGGACAGTTAAAAATCACGTCACTAATATTTTAAATCGTTTAAATTTACGCGATCGCACTCAAGCAGCAATCTTTGCCAACTCATTTTTATCTTATTTAAACTAGGATGATGAGATAATTATTTTGCCCGTCTGAGTTTCTCTTGATTCAAAATGGCAAGAGGTTCTTTAACAGCAGTAATTGCTTCTGGGCGAAATTTAAATGAGGGGTTCTGCAAAACTTTTAGGGCTGTTTCTAAGTTGGAGACAGTTATATCTAGTTCTTTTGGAGATAATTGATTCAGATTCTCTAGCCAACTCGAAGTAATATCACCTAAAGCATAAGCTGCACTGTGGCGAACAGTTTCATCTGTGTCTTGTAAACGCTTAACTAAAGTAGGTACTGCTGGTGTCGCAGCTTTTCCGATACTACCTAAAGCAGAAATCACATTTACCCGCATCCAATTATCCTGATCATCTAACTTTTTTATGAGGCTAGGTACAGCAGATGCCGCATCTTTGCCCATAGCGCGTAAAATGTGGACTGCACCGTAACGTTCTTGTTGATTTTTGCTATCTAAACCAACTACTATGTAAGGGACATAGGCTTTTCTGTCAATTTTGGCGATCGCTTGAACTGCATGAGAACGAACAGTTGCATCTTTGTCATCTATTGCACGCATCAAGGCGGGTATAGCTTCGGCAGCATTTGCACCAATTTTACCGATAATTACTAATGTGCTGGTACGAACTTGGGGATCACTATCTTGCAAAGCTGTAATTAGGGCGGGAACAGCAGGTTTACCCACTTTTGCTAAATAATCTATAGCAGCAGAACGATGTTGAGGATGCTTTAAGCGTTGAATATGGTAGTTAATTTGTGTCTGGGTTTGTGATTGTGCGGAAGTCGCGTTGATGATGATTAGAGGCGATGAAAGACAAATACAGGCGATCGCAATTTGGGTAACAATGACATTTAAGCGCTGTTTGTGAGTATATCTAGTCACAAGCATGATTTTGGCAATTTATTTCTTAAATGAAACAGACAAAGCCTTGAAATATTTAGTTCCTGTTTTAAACCAGAGAAACAAGATTCTTTGCGTCTTATCCAAATATTATATTAGTCGAACATAGATGTAGCCGCTTGTGTGTCTACGATAATTATTATCCTTACGATTTTTCCATAATTTTATTGAAAAATTACTCTTTAAATAACTCTACACATTCTTTTCTCAAAACACCTTTTCTCAATTTAACTTTTTTAAAACTTTTAGCAATAATCTCTTCGCAAGTTATTTCAATTTGTGATTGATTAACTGATATTAAATCTTGAATAGAAGCACCATATATAATTTCTGATACACCAGCCCAAACGCAAGCTGTTGCACACATTGGGCATGGTTCACCTGTTGTATATATGCTATAACCTTCTAAAGAATAATTTTGAAGTTTTGCTGTTAAACTACGAATGACATTTATTTCTGCATGAGCAGATGGATCGTTATCTCGCTTCACAGTGTTATAACCAACAGCAACTACTTCTCCTTCTTTGACAATTACTGCTCCATAAGGTGCATCTGCTTTTTTTGCTTCTGCTATGGCTAAACGCATAAAATCTTCTGGAGTCATATCATTAATATATAATTTATGGGTTTTAAAGGATATAAGCTGTTCAGCATTTAAATTGGGTATAATAAAAAGCCGAATTCAGTAAAAAA
>NZ_JCACKS010000130.1:0-6526 GCF_059505505.1 Pelatocladus sp.
CCTGTTGTTCAAACAACTGATGGATACATTTATCAGACGGATAGTCTGTCTGAGTCGAGTTCCACTCTACCAACAATTGTTGACGCTCAGATTCTGTCAGCAGGGGTAATTCTGCTATTCGCGCTTGGGGATTTGCCACAATTGCTGTGAGTAAAGTTTCAAAATGTTGAGCTATGCGAATAATTGTAGTTGCATTAAATAAATCAGCATTGTAAGACCAAACGCCCTCTAAACCTGCTTCTGTTTCCCAGTAGTTCACTTCCAAATCAAACCTGGCTTTGACATCAATTGGCAAGGGTAGATTCTGGATCGTTAAACCTGACAAACTGTCTTCCGAGTGTGGAGTATTTTGGAGGGAAAACATTACTTGTATTAGAGGATTACGACTCAAATCTCGCTCTAGTTGTAATTTTTCCACTAACATTTCAAAGGGTAAGTCTTGGTGAGCGTATGCTGACAAAGTTGTTTGCCGCATTTGCGCTAAAAAGTCAGCAAAGTTGGGGTTGAGCGAGAGATCGCCCCTTAAGGCTAGGGTGTTAGCAAAAAACCCCATCAGCTGCTCGACGCTTTTGCTATTGCGATTGGCGATCGGCGAGCCAACAACAATATCTGACTGACCACTATAACGAGAAATTAACACCAAAAAAGCCGCTAGTAGGGTCATAAACAACGTTGAGTCTGACTGTTGGCTCAGTTGCTTGAGGCGTTGCGTGAGGTCGTGGTCTAATTGAAAACACTCAACTCCACCCCGGTAACTCTGAACTGGAGGACGTGGTCGATCGCCAGGTAGTTCTAGTACACCAGAGACACCCGCTAATTGTTTTTGCCAGTAATTGATTTGGCGATCAAGGACTTCGCCTGTCAGCCACTGACGTTGCCAAAAAGCAAAGTCAGCGTATTGGATGGGTAATTCAGGTAGTGGGTTGGTCAATCCTTGAGTGAAAGCTGCGTATAGCTGAGATAACTCACTAAAGAAGATGTTCAAAGACCAGCCATCGTAGATGATGTGGTGCATCTTCAACAACAGTACATACTCTTGGGGACTCAATTGGAGTAGAGTAAATTCTATTAATGGCCCAACAGCCAAATCGAAAGGTTTGGACGCAAGGAACTTCGCTATTTGTCGAATTTGGTCTGTTTGCTCTTCGGTTGACAAATCCTGCAAATTATGCGTTGGCAAAGTTAAGGCAGTAGGAGAAGCAATTAGCTGGACAGGTTTTCCGTCTACCGTAGGAAAAGTGGTTCTTAAAACCTCGTGACGGCTGACAAGTTCATTCAGGCTCTGCTCTAGTGCAACTATATTAAGCGAACCGTCTAGCCGCAGAGCCTCCAACATATTGTAAGCAGTACTATCGGGTGAGAGCTGGTGCAGAAACCAAAGCCTCTGTTGGGCGAAAGATAGTGGTAGCTCACCGTCTCGTGGCACGGGTTGAATGGGTAACTGCTCGGAGGTTTTAACCTGCTTTGCTTGTTGTAAAAATAGAATAATTTCTGTTTTACGCCCAGCTATTTCCTGATGCAGCATTGGAGTTAACACTCCTTCAGGCGCATGACAACGCAAGCGATCGCCATCGGTCTCTAGATCAATACTCAAGTTGCTCAGGTGACGAACAAATTCAACAATGCTGTTAGTCATTTTCAAAACTCCACTACCTTTTTACTGACTTCTTTAACCGATAAATCTTGTGTTACCAAATCCACTACTTCCATGTAGGATGCGATTCCAGCTACTGTGGGAGACTCAAACACCATCTGTATAGATAGGTCAAGTCCAAAAGCTGAGTTGATCCGTGAAATTACTTGAGTAGCTAGTAGTGAATGACCACCAAGCTCAAAGAAGTTGTCCTTAACGCCAATACGTTCAAGTCCTAAAACTTCACTCCAAATTTGAGCTAATTGAGCTTCAATGGGGGTTCGAGGTGAAACAAAGCCAGTTGAAAGATTTCTGGAAGCTGTATCAGGTGTGGGAAGCGCCCGACGATCCACCTTACCATTATGTGTCAAAGGCAGGGCATTGAGGAGGACAAAAGCTTGAGGCACCATATAATTGGGTAGCTTTTGTTGGATAAATTCCCGCACTTGTGGTACCAATTTCTGGACTAACTTGCCGTGCAAGGGATTATTAGTGTAGTCAGTCCAGGGTTTAGTAGTGAGTGTTGAAGTATCCCAAAACTTGTAGTGAGCGTAGTCGAAGTCTTGCTTGTCAGATGCTTGCGTTGAACTATTACGACATAACACCACATCATAGCAACCATCCTGACTACCCTCCCACCAACTTAGGTGAACAGTGTAACCGAGCTCCTGCCCTAACTCCCAAAACTCTTCAGGATTGATCCCAATTGTTGACTGTTGTGCTAGCAACTGCCGCAATTGGCTGACTGTTTCGAGATTGGGAGGATTTTCCAACCATTGCCAAATCTGTAAGGCTTGCTGCACCCGTTGATTAGGCACACGTCTGATTCCCAACAGTTGTGGCTGTTGGACATGCAGTTGATTTTGAATCTGTGCTAATGAGAGCTTGTCTAGTTGCCAGTTTAACCAAGGAACTACCGTCGCTTCGGCTTCGCTCCGTACAGATGCTTGGACATTAGCATCCACATGCAGGGTGACATCATAACGAAATTGAGTTAACTCATTTTGACTGTCACCACGTTTGGGCTGAATCTCCAGCCAAGCAATCTGAGGAAAACGGTGTTTCAAGGCGATGAAAAACCTGGGATCGATGACCAGTTCTTCTTCGGCAGCTACACTAGAGTGTACCATTCGCTGCCATTGCTCAATGCTTCTTGACTCGTCGGCTTGGGAGAACTGCACAGCTGCATGGTATGACTCCAATAACGACAAGCTGCGGACATCGCCCACGAATAGGGTACCGCGATCGCCAATTGTTGCCATTGCTCCTTCTAGAACCTGCAACAAATACTCAACACTGGGAAAATACTGCACTACTGAGTTCAAAATTACAGTGTCGAATTCTGCTTGGGGGATACCTGCAAAATTATCCGCCATTTGGTGTAGCAGTTGCACATTTTCTAGACCTTCAACCGTGTCGCATACCTGCTCAACGTACTGTATGGCTGCTATGGAATAATCTGTTCCCCAATACTGTTGGCAGTTTTTGGCAATGCGAAATAGCAGTAAACCCGTGCCACAACCAATTTCTAATACCCGCTTCGGTTCAACCGCCATAATTCGGCTCACCGTACTCTCAACCCACTCGTGCATTTCCTCAGTCGGGATGGGTTGTTTGGTATAACTACTGTTCCAACTAATAATATTAAACGTCAGGTCATCTGTGGATGCTTGAGGTTGGCTATAGGCTTGTTCATAGAGCATTTGCCAGTCACTAACGTACTCGCTTTGCCATTGGGCAACTTCTTGGGGTAATGCTTGGCGATGAAGAGTAGGTACTAAGTAAGCCACCAGACGTTTATCACCAGTATTATCAGCTCTGGCGACGACGACACTCTCCTGTATCAGGGGGTGTTGACTTAATACTGCTTCAATTTCACCCAACTCGATACGGAAGCCGCGTATTTTTACTTGATTATCTATGCGTTCTAGATATTCAATATTGCCATCAGGCAAATAACGTGCTAAATCTCCGGTTTTGTATAATCTACTTTCTCCTGACTTCTCGAAGGGATTGGGAATAAATTTCTCGTTGGTCAAGTCGGGGCGGTTAAGATAGCCGCGTGCCAATCCCACACCACTTATGTGTAACTCTCCTGGTACACCAATTGGTACTGGTTGTAAGTGCGAGTCTAGGATGTAGATTTGTGTGTTGGCGATCGCTCGCCCAATAGGTACTGTCCTAAGATTACTATGTGGTTGGCATTGCCAGGAGGTAACATCAATTGCAGCTTCTGTTGGCCCGTACAAATTGTGCAATTCGCACTCTAGACGAGTGAAAAAGCGTTCCTGTAATTCTAAAGGCAGAGCTTCACCACTACAGATAACTCGTTTCAAGCTACTGCAATTTTTTAAATTTTGTTCTTCTATGAAAGCCTGGAGCATGGAAGGGACAAAATGCAGCGTAGTAATCTGTTGTTCTAAAATTAGGTTGACCAAGTAAGTACTATCCTTATGTCCACCTGGTTTAGCCACAACTAAACGCGCTCCATTCAATAATGGCCAGAAGAACTCCCAAACTGAGACGTCGAAACTGAAAGGAGTCTTTTGTAAAACGCAATCTGCTGGTGTTAATTGATAGGCTTGTTGCATCCACAACAGGCGATTACAAATCCCCAGGTGGGTATTCATTGCTCCTTTAGGTTTTCCTGTTGAGCCGGAAGTGTAGATGACATAAGCTAATTTGTCAATTGTAGAGCTAGTGACAGGATTATCTTCACCAACTGCACCGATTTCTCCCCAGTCTGTATCTAAGCAAACTACACGCGCCCCATGTTCCGGCAGACTAGTCAGGAATTTCTCTTGAGTCAACAGTACCTGCACTTGTGAATCATTCAGCATATAAGCCAAGCGTTCTTGGGGATATGTTGGTTCAAGCGGCACGTAAGCACCACCCGCTTTGAGAATTCCCAACAGTCCCACGAGCATTAAGAGCGATCGCTCTACACAAATACCCACCAGCACATCAGCTTCCACACCCAAAGACCGCAAATAGTGCGCCAACTGATTAGCACGACAATTCAACTGCTGATATGTTAGAGACGCGAATACCCTTGTTTGTACATTCTCAAACACCACAGCAACTGCATCAGGGGTACGCGCTACCTGCTCCTCAAACAACTGATGAATACACTTATTCTGATAGTCTGCTTGAGTATTATTCCACTCTTCCAACAGTTGGTGGCGTTCGTGCTGTGTGAGTAAGGGGAGTAATGACACTGGCTGCTGTGGATTTGCTATTATTGCTACGAGCAAAGTCTGGAAATGTTGCATCATGCGGGCAATAGTCGCCGCATCAAATAAATCTTTGTTGTAAAAACAAAAGCCCTCAAGACCTTCAGGTGCTTCCCAGAAGTGGACTTCTAGATCAAATCGAACCGAGTCAAGCTCCCAAGACACCTCCTCGATCCTTAAACCAGGCAGATCCCAAGGAGAAGTTGCAGCATTCTGGAGAGCAAATAACACTTGCACTAGTGGGTTGCGATCCAGGTTCCGCTCAACCTGTAACTCTTCGACTAACATCTCGAAAGGCAAATCCTGATGATCATAGGCGTTTTGAGTCACCTGTCGTACCTGTGCCAGTAGAGCTTCAAAGGTTGGTTCTTGGGACAGATCAAATCTCAGTGCCAGAGTATTGACAAAAAATCCAATTAACCCTTCGATTTCTTTGCGGTTGCGATTAGCAATTGGTGAGCCAACCACAAGATCCGTTTGTCCACTGTAACGAGACAGTAATACGACAAAACCTGCCAACAGCGTCATAAACAGAGTGCTTCCAGATTCCTGGCTGATCTGTCTAAGTTGCTGTGTCAGCTTGTCGTCTAATTGAAATCGTTCTGTACCTCCTCGGAAAGTCTGTATAGCTGGGCGGGGACGGTCTGTGGGCAGTTCGATCAGAGGTGGCGCTCCTGCTAACTGTTGCTTCCAGTAGCTTAACTGACGCCCCAACACCTGAGTTGTTAGCCACTGGCGTTGCCACACGGAAAAGTCGGCATACTGTACAGGTAACTCTGGTAACACCATTGAACTACCCGTAGAAATACTTTGATAATAAGCTGACAGTTCGCGGATTAAAATGCCTACTGACCAACCATCAGCAGCAATATGGTGAATCGCTAACACAAATACGTATTCGTCGATCGCAACTTGCCAAAGCACTGCTCGCACTACAGGGCCATTAACCAGATCGAATGGTTTGCAGACTTCCTTTTCTACCTGTTGCTTCACTTGTTTCCAGGGATCTGGTAAATTCTGTAGATCCACCACTGGCATCGTTATGGTAATATTTTGAGCGATCGCCTGGATTGGCTTGTTATTCTTGATCTCAAACTGAGTCCGCAGAACTTCGTGGCGTTGTACCATCGCCTGAAGAGCTTGTTCCAAAGCTTTGACATTCAAATTCCCTAACAGACGCATGGCGAAAGGTATTGTGTAAGCACCAGTTTCGCCTTCCAAGTGATGCACAAACCACAGACGCTCTTGCGCCCAAGATAGGGGAATGTCTGCATCTCTGGAAACAGGTACAATCGGTGGTACCGTCAGACCCGAATTAGTTTGAAGTTCACTTGAGATGACTTCACTTAACTGGGCGATCGTTGGTGATTCAAATAGATAACGCAACAGCAACGAAGTCCCAAAGGCTTCCTGTAAGCGAGAAATTACCTGAGTAGCTAGTAGGGAATGCCCCCCCAGTTCAAAGAAATTATCGTGAATACCTACTTGCTCTAACCTCAGCACTTGCGCCCAAATCAGTGCTAATGTTTCCTCGATGGGGTTGCGGGGTGCAATAAATTTGTCTGCTATTTGAGTGTTTAAATCCGGTGTGGGTAGAGCGCGATGGTCTATTTTACCGTTGGGAGTTAGGGGTAGGGCTTCCAACATCACAAAAGCCTGG
>NZ_JCACKS010000131.1:0-6272 GCF_059505505.1 Pelatocladus sp.
ACCTCTACATACTGCCCACCTTGTTTGTTTAGATACTGATTGGCAAAAAATTGCTCAATTGAGTGATTCTGATTTGGTTAATGACACTAGCAGCAAAAATTTAGCTTATATCATCTATACTTCTGGTTCTACAGGTCAGCCCAAGGGGGTGATGATTCAACATCAATCCTTAGTGAATTTTACGCAGACAGCAATTTCTGAATATGGGTTAAGCAACTGCGATCGCATACTACAGTTTTCCTCTATTAGTTTCGATGTAGCGGCAGAAGAAATCTATCCGTGCTTAAGTTGTGGTGCAACGTTAGTGCTGCGAACTGACGAAATGTTAAATTCCGTGCAGATGTTTGTGCAAAAATGCCGAGATTGGAATTTAACAGTGTTAGATTTACCAACAGCATACTGGCATCAACTAGCTTTTGAATTAGCTAGTGCTAATTTGCTATTGCCAGATGCCATCCGACTGATAATTATTGGCGGAGAGCTGCCCCTTGAGCAAAGATTAAAAATGTGGCAGCAGCATATAGGTAACTATCCTCAGATTATAAATGCCTATGGTCCTACTGAAACGACTGTAGAAGCAACGCTATGCAAATTGCTAGATCCACTCACCACAGAAACTGATCAGCAAAAGATAGCAATTGGACGACCGATTTATAATACTCAGATATATATTCTAGATAAATATCTGCAACCAGTTCCCATTGGTGTGCCAGGAGAGTTGCATATTGGTGGTGCAGGATTGGCACACGGCTACCTCAATCGTTCAGAACTAACTCAGGAAAAATTCATTAGCAACCCCTTTCAAAAAGGTAGGGGAGCTCTTGAGATCAAAAGCAGAGGGAAAACACAAGGCCAATCCTCTAATTGCGAACGCCTCTATAAAACAGGGGATTTAGCACGTTATTTACCTGACGGTAATATTGAATACTTAGGACGGATTGACAATCAAGTAAAAATTCGGAGTTTCCGCATTGAATTGGGAGAAATCGAAGCTGTACTGAGTCAACATGATAATGTGCAAGCCAATTGTGTAATTGCTCGCGAAGATATCAGGGGTGACAAACAGTTAGTCGCTTACGTAGTGCCGCAACCACAGACGACCACAAAAATCAGCGAACTGCGACAATTTCTCAAAGCTAAACTCCCAGACTACATGCTGCCCCAGGCTTTTGTGATGTTGGAATCCTTACCTCTAACTCCCAACGGCAAACTAGATAAGAACGCCCTACCCACATCAGATTTAGACAGCATACGGCTAGACAAATATGTAGCCCCGCGCACCCCAGTCGAAGAAATGATGGCACTAATTTGGGTGCAAGTGCTGAAATTAGAGCAAGTCGGCATACATGATAACTTCTTTGAAGTCGGGGGACACTCACTACTAGCAACGCAACTAGTATCACGCATTCGCAACTGTTTCAAAGTAGAACTACCATTGCGTGAGTTGTTTGCAGCACCAACAGTAGGTGAATTGGCAAAGGAAATTGAGCAATTACAGCAACAAGACTTAAAACTAACTGCACCACCCATTTTAAGGCGAGCAAAAGATGTACAATTACCACTATCATTTGCTCAACAGCGCTTATGGTTCTTAGATCAGTTCGAGCCGAACAGTGCCTTATACAACATCCCCATAGCTTTGCGTCTAGCAGGAATTCTTAATCAAGCTGCCTTAGAACAAAGCTTACAAGAAATAATTTCGCGTCACGAAGCCTTACGTACCAACTTGATCGCAGTTGATGGACAACCGATCCAAATCATTCACACACAGACCACTTGGACACTATCAGTTATTGAATTGCAACATCTGCCAACAAGCGAGAAAGAAATAGCAACGCAGCAACTAGTGCAACAACTAGCAATTCAACAATTTGATTTGGCAAGTGAGTCGTTATTCAGAGCAACATTAATAATACTTTCCGAGACAGAACAGATATTATTAGTGTGTATGCACCACATTGTCTCTGATGGCTGGTCAACGGGTGTGTTTATCAGAGAATTAGCGGTGCTGTACAACGCTTATGCTCAAGATCAACCCTCTCTACGAGACGCTACGCGTAGCTTGCTTCCCCAAAGGGATACACTTTTAACTCCACTGCCGATTCAGTACGCAGATTTTGCACTGTGGCAAAGAGACTGGTTAGTCGCCGATGTACTGCAAAGCCAATTGAATTATTGGCAACAACAACTAAAAGACGCGCCAGCCTTATTGGTGCTACCCAGTGACCGACCTAGACCTGCGGTGCAGACTTTCACTGGTGCATATCAAGAGTTTGCACTTTCAGTTGAACTAACTGATAAACTGACAAAACTGAGCCAAGAGCAAGGGGTGACTTTGTTCATGACGCTGTTGGCAGCATTTGATACTCTACTTTACCGCTACACAGAACAGTCAGATATTTTGGTGGGGACACCAATAGCCAACCGCGATCGCTCTGAGATCGAAGGGTTAATTGGCTTTTTTGTCAACACTTTAGTCATGCGGACTGATTTATCAGGTAATCCCAACTTTAGCGAATTACTAACTCGCGTTCGAGAAATGACAATGGATGCCTATGCTCATCAGAATTTGCCGTTTGAAATGCTAGTAGAAGCATTGCAGCCAGAACGAGATCTGAGTCATTCACCCCTATTTCAGGTGATGTTTGTCCTTCAGAACGCACCCATATCTCAATTAGAACTGACTGGGTTAACTGTCAGTCCAATCAAACTAGAAAGTGCCACAGCGCCTTTTGATCTTACCTTATCAATGGAAAATACTCCCCAAGGTCTGATGGGCGTGTGGGAGTACAACACTGACTTGTTTGATAGCAGCACTATCGAGCGGATGATCGGTCATTTTGTCACACTGCTGTGTTCAATTGTGGCCAATCCCCAAGAGCGAATTGAGCAGCTTCCAATGTTAGCAGAAGTTGAGCAGCAGCAGTTACTCGTTGAGTGGAATGATACTCAGGTTGATTATCCCTTTGATCAGTGTCTCCATCAATTATTTGAGCAACAGGTAGAACTTACCCCTGATGCAGTAGCAGTGGTGTTTGACAATGTACAGACGCGAAATTTCGCGTCTCTAACATATCAACAGTTAAACACCCAAGCTAATCAATTAGCACATTACTTAAAATCTTTAGGTGTAGGGACAGAGACTTTAGTAGGGATTTATCTAGAGCGATCGCTATCGATGATCGTAGCATTGTTAGCTGTCCTCAAAGCTGGTGGCGCTTATGTCCCCCTAGACCCTGATTATCCCCAGCAGCGATTAGCTGACATATCTCAAGACTCACAATTATCTGTGCTAATCACACAGCAGACATTGCTCAATTCCTTGCCAATCAAAGGGGTGAAAGTCATTGTCTTAGACACAGAGTCTCTTGTGCTGACTCTTCAAAGTCCAGAAAATCCGGTGAATCAGGTAAGACCAGAAAACTTAACTTGTATACTGTACACTTCTGGCTCTACCGGAAAACCCAAAGGGGTGATGCTGACTCACGCAGCTCTAGTTATCCATAGCTGTGCAATAAGTGAAGTATTTGGTCTAACAAGTGCAGATCGTGTCTTGCAGTTTGCTTCCCTTGGCTTTGATGTTGCAGCCGAAGAAATCTTCCCCACTTGGTATAAAGGCGCAACTGTGGTACTCAGACCCGCGCAAATGTTCCCTGACTTTGCCAGTTTTGCTCAATTTATTGAACAACAAAAACTGAGTGTCTTAAATATCACCCCGGCTTATTGGCATGAATGGGCAGTTGCAGTATCTAAAGAAGATGCAACTGTACCGCAAAGTCTGCGCTTAGTAGCTGTGGGTGGGGATGCAGTGTTACCAGAAACGGTGACAATCTGGCAGCAATTGGTGGGCGATCGCATCAATTGTTTAAATGTATACGGCCCTACTGAAGCTTCGGTGACAGCGATCGTCCATGATCTGCTGCATCCCAAATTTTCAAAAACTAATACAGTCCTGATTGGTCGTCCCATTGCCAATACGCAAGCTTACATCCTAGATCGTCATCTGCAACCAGTACCAATTGGAGTCATCGGCGAATTGCACATAGGTGGTGTGCGTTTAGCACGAGGATATCTCAACCGCCCAGAATTGACAGATGAAAAATTTCTTGCCAACACATTTAAAGATCCCAAATGCGATAGTCTCCGACCGACCGGAGGTCATCGCATCTACAAAACAGGGGATTTAGCTCGTTATCTGCCAGATGGTAAGATTGAATGCTTCGGACGCATCGACAATCAAGTAAAAATCCGCGGTTTTCGTATTGAATTGGGAGAAATCGAAGCCGTACTCAACCAACATCTCCAGGTACAGACATCTTGTGTGATTATCCGCGAAGATACAACCCGGGATAAGCGCCTAGTCGCCTACGTTGTACCGTATTCCCAAGACATACCCACACTTAGCGAACTGCGTCAATTCCTTTCCAATTCTCTGCCGCTTTATATGGTGCCAAATGCTTTTGTGGTGCTGGAGTCCCTACCGCTAACACCAAATCGCAAAGTAGACCGCCGCGCTTTACCCACACCGGATTTACACAGTGAACAAATAGACAACTATGTTGCACCACGCAACCCAGTTGAAGAAATGCTGGCACAAATTTGGGCGCAAGTACTGAAACTAGAGCAAGTCGGTATTCACGATAACTTCTTTACCTTGGGAGGACACTCGTTACTAGCAACACAACTGGTTTCACGCATCCGCAATACTTTCAAAGTAGAACTACCGTTGCGGAGTCTGTTTGCAGCAGCGACAGTTGCCCAATTAGCGCGAGCAATTGAGCAGTTGCAGCAACAAGACTTAGAACTAACAGCACCACCCATCTTACCAAGAACAGAAAATGCAGAATTACCACTGTCATTTGCTCAACAGCGTTTGTGGTTTTTAGAACAGTTACAGCCGAATAGTGAATTATACAACATACCTTTAGCTTTGCGTATTGTTGGAACTCTCAACATAGCCGCCTTAGAACAAAGCTTAATTGAAATAATTGCTCGGCATGAAGCTCTACGCACCAATTTCATTACAGTTAATGGACAAGCAACACAAGTCATTCAAACACAAACAAATTGGACACTATCTATAGTTGAGTTGCAGCATTTATCTACAAGCGAGCAAGAAATAGTTGCACAGCAATTAGCTCAACAACAAGCTCTACAACCCTTTGACCTGGCAACACAAGTATTAGTGAGAGCAACATTAATAGTGCTGTCCCAGACAGAATATGTCTTGAGTGTGTGTATGCATCACATTGTCTCTGATGACTGGTCAATAAGTATTTTTGTCCAAGAACTAGCAACATTATACAACGCTTATTCTCAAGGTCAGTTCTCACCCTTAACGCCACTGCCGATTCAGTATGCAGACTTTGCAATGTGGCAAAGACAGTGGTTAGTCGGGGATGTACAACAAAACCAATTGAGTTACTGGCAACAACAACTGGCAAACGCACCAACTTTATTATCACTGCCTACAGACCGACCCAGACCGGCCGTGCAAACCTTTGCTGGCGCACATCAAAAGTTTGAACTTTCCCTGGAACTCACTGATAAGTTGATACAACTGAGTCAGCAACAAGGGGTAACTTTATTCATGACGCTGTTGGCAGCGTTTGATACTCTACTTTACCGCTATACAGGACAATCAGATATTTTAGTGGGGACACCAATTGCTAACCGTAATCACAGTGAAATAGAAGGGTTAATTGGCTTTTTTGTCAATACTTTAGTCATGCGGACTGATTTATCTGAAAATCCCAGTTTCTCATCATTACTCACTCGTGTTCGCGAAATGGCTCTAGGAGCTTATGCTCATCAGGACTTGCCTTTTGAAATGCTAGTGGAAGTATTGCAACCAGAGCGAAATCTCAGCCATACACCCCTATTCCAGGTAATGTTTGTACTTCAGAATGCACCCATGTCTGAAGTAGAACTGAGTGGGCTAACTATAAGTGATTTGCCAACAGAAAGTGTAACTGCCAAGTTTGATTTGACTTTAGTAATAGGGAACACTGCTACTGGATTAGTGGGAGTGTGGGAGTACAATACTGACTTGTTTGACCCTAGCACGATCGCTCGCATGTTGGGTCATTTTGTGACACTGCTAGAAGCAATTGTGGCAAATCCCCAAGCGCGAATTGGAGAATTACCCCTGCTTAGAGAAGTTGAGCGTCAGCAATTGTTAGTAGAGTGGAACTCTACTCAGACAGACTATCCGTCTGATAAATGTATCCATCAGTTGTTTGAACAACAGGTAGCGCGTACCCCAGATGCAG
>NZ_JCACKS010000132.1:0-6262 GCF_059505505.1 Pelatocladus sp.
CCACCCTGCCGATCCTTGTTCTACCAGTTCATAAATTTGGCGAAGGTATTGTTAATATCTTAATAATTAGATATTCCAGCTCAAGTATTTGCTTTGGCTTGGAAATCAGCGTTTAAAAACATACTTTTTTCACATTTCTTAAGAAAATAACCATGTTTTCACTCTCACATGTATCTAATGTATTTTCTGCCTTACCCAAAACACCTGCCTCTAGCTTGGAATATGAACTTGAAAAGGTAGCTGGGAGTTCTGATGCTTCTGCTCTATTGCCATCTCTGCAACAAAATTCTCATTATGTGGAAGCACCAACACTGACAGATACTAGCGCTGTATTCCAAAGTACTTCATTACCAAAATCTAAAAAATTCAGGTGTATACATACTTTTGCATGTAAGTCACAAGCTATTGCTCTTAGCCCAGATGGCAAAATGCTTGCAAGCGGTAGTTCGTTTATTAAACTATGGAATCTAGAAACAGGACGAATAGTTTGCACCTTAAAAGGAAATACAGGCATCCTCAAATCTATTGCTTTCAGCCCTGATTGTAAAACACTTGCTAGTTGTGGTCTAAGTCAGACTATCGAATTATGGGATTTAGAAACAGGAAAGATCATTCAGCAATTCACTGGAAAATCCTACGGTGTTAATTCTATTACCTTTAGTCCAGATGGACAGATTCTTGCCAGTGGCGATCGCGGTAGATCTGTTCAACTATGGAATCTCACAACAGGAAAAGCAGTTCGCACCTCCTGTGGACATCTCCCAGTCATGGAACATGGAGACTGGGTTAATTCTGTAACTATCAGCCCCCTTTTCCCTTGCCAAGAGGAATTAGGAGGAATTTTAGCCAGTGGTAGTCACGACAAAACTATCAAACTATGGAGTCTCAATACCAAACAAGCAATTGCTACTCTCAAAGGACATTTATCTCTGGTTTATGCGGTAGCATTTAGCCGAAATGGACAAATTCTTGCAAGCGGTAGTGCCGACAAAACTATTAAACTGTGGGATCTAAAAACAAAAGAGGAAATTTGTACTCTTGCTGGACATGGAGATGAAGTTTATTCTCTAGCATTTAGCCGAGATGGACAGATTCTTGCAAGCGGTAGTGCCGACAAAACTATTAAACTGTGGGATCTAAAAACAAAAGAGGAAATTTGTACTCTTGCTGGACATGGAGATGAAGTTTATTCTCTAGCATTTAGCCGAAATGGACAGATTCTTGCCAGTAGTAGTGCTGACGGAACTCTCAGGATTTGGCTGTGCGAATAGGCTTTTTGCAAAGGGAGTATCTAAGTACAGGACAAAAAAAGTTTAAATGAGTCGAGAAAAGGGTTTCATGTAAATTTTGGGATGCTCCCCTTGCATGTTTGTAACCAACATTACAATGTTCTCCATAGATCAAAAGATCAAAAATCAAACAATTTTTGTGATCTTTGTGATCAACGTGAATTTGAAGAGTACGTAGTCGTATAGCGGCTTCTGGGAATGCGATCGCTCATCAAAAATACACTTAGATCCCCGACAACTTTTGCGAAGTCGGGGATCTTTGTCTTTTAAGGTAACGCTGACTAGATTTATGATGCGATCGCGTTGCACAACTACTTATTATTAACCTTTGATAACAAACAGTATCAAAATAGACTGTTTCCTAGTTAAATGTAACACTAACATGCTTGCAAAAGTTTTTAGCTAATTCATTTGAGCAAAACAATTTAGATATGAAACTTAATCGGCGTAAATTTTTGGTCTATGGTTCCGCATCTTTTGGAGGAACTTTTTTCTTAAAGGCTTGTGCCAACAATTCTTCTACAAATACCGCAGAAAATCCAGCCCCAGTAGCATCTGATGCGGCTTCTCCTGTCAGTGCTGCGAGTAATGGAAACACCATTAAAGTGGGAATTTTGCACTCTCTTAGCGGTACAATGTCTATCAGCGAAAAAAGCGTTGTAGATGCCGAAAAATTAGCAATTAAAGAAATCAACGCTGCTGGCGGTGTCTTAGGTAAGCAAATTGAACCCATTGTCGAAGATGGTGCTTCTAACTGGGATACTTTTAGAGAAAAAGCCACCAAACTAATTGATCAAGATAAAGTTGCTGTAGTTTTTGGTTGCTGGACTTCTGCTAGCCGTAAAAATGTTAAGCCGGTATTTGAAAGCAAAAATCATATGCTTTGGTATCCGGTGCAGTATGAAGGTCAAGAATGTTCTAATAACATTTTCTACACTGGCGCGGCTCCAAATCAACAAATTGAACCTGCTGTTGATTGGCTACTCAAAAATAAAGGCAAAGAATTCTTTTTAGTAGGTTCCGACTACGTTTTTCCCCGGACAGCTAACACAATTATTAAAGCGCAATTGCAAGCAAAGAGCGGTAAAACAGTCGGCGAAGATTACTTACCACTCGGTAACACAGAAGTTACGCCGATTATCACTAAAATTAAACAAACATTGCCCAACGGAGGCGTAATTTTCAATACCCTAAATGGTGATAGCAACGTTGCATTCTTCAAACAATTACAAGGTGCTGGATTGACACCAGATAAATATCCCACCATGTCTGTAAGTATTGCTGAAGAAGAAGTCAAAGCCATCGGTGTTGATTATCTTAAAGGACACTACGCCGCTTGGAATTATTTCATGACAGTTGATACTCCCGAAAATAAGAAATTTGTCGAAGCTTTTAAAAAAGAATATGGTAGCGATCGCGTCACAAATGACCCAATGGAAGCAGCATATATCGGAGTTTATTTGTGGAAACAAGCAGTAGAAAAAGCCAATTCTACCGACATCGCCAAAGTCCGCACCGCAGCCTATGGACAAACTCTGAATGCACCTGAAGGGAAAGTCACAATGGAAGCCAATCATCACATATCCAAAATTGTGCGAATTGGTGAAGTCAGAGATGATGGTTTGTTTGAAATTGTCTATGCGACTCCCGCACCAGTTGATCCAGTTCCTTGGAATCAATTTGTGAAAGAAACCAAGGGATTTGCTTGTGATTGGTCAGACCCAAATAAAGGTGGTAAATACAAAGCTTAATAGTTAACAGTTATCAGTGAAAAATCAAACTGATAGCTGATATAAATCTTATGTAGGGTGTGTTGTCGCGCAGCGCAACGCACCATCCGGTGGTTTTCGGTGCGTTAGGACGTTCCGTCCATAACGCACCCTACCAAATTCTGCGATTTGAATCGCAGGCGAGTTTTTAAACTTGTGCTTTTTTGGAAATTCTATTTCCATATTCTCGGAGCAACAGCAGCCATAAACACGAGAAAGATAATTTCTAACACATAGCTGATAAAAACGCTGCGATTCAACAAACCATCCCAGAGATAACCTTTACGTTTCGGGGTGGGGGTGCGCTTGAAAGCATGAGTCCAACTGCTGTAGATCGCAGGACTATTTAAACCATACTTTTGAGTCAGAATAGATTCAATTTTTTCTGCACGCGGATAGAAACCACGCTGAAAGTGTTTCCATTGACTTTCCAAAATCCAGAAAAATATGGGAATCGCACAACCGATCAAAGCAATGCTACTAGCATTTGGTTTTTGCTGTAACATCAACGCTAAAATAGCCCCAGTACCAGTAATTCCCAGCGCTTTGATTACCCAAATCTGCTTGTTATAGTCTTCGATAGTATTTTGCAGAAAAAAGTATTCCTGTTTCAGCAAGTCTAATTCAAAATCGTTGAGGGATTTAGGCTGAGGTTCGGCCGGGGTTGGGTTAGACATTGATCAGGGCAGAGATTCAGTGAGATTTAGATTGAGACTAATATATAAAGATAGGATATTGTTTGGTAAAATTTCGTACTTTATCTTATAATATGCGACTTTTGAGACAAAAGACTACACACAAATCTAGGTTGAGTGCTTCGCGCAGCCTGGAGCAGGTTCAGGGTTCCTTGCAGCAGCTTCAGGGTAGACGTTTGCGTGTTCCACGCAGCCTGGAGCAGGTTCAGGGTTCCTTGCAGCAATTTCAGGGTAGACGTTTGCGTGTTCCACGCAGCCTGGAGCAATTTCCGGGTTCCTTGCAGCAATTTCTGCCAAACAGCTTACTGAAGTAAACTTTAGCTATGAGACTGCGATCGCGATCATAGGCGGATCTGAACTCCCAAGCAACCAACTGTTCCACACAGCATGATCAACTGGACTGGCTATTTAGAATCACTCTGCGACGATGATAAATACGTCCACTGGCAGCAACATTATACGGTGACGGATGTGGCGGGACGGCAGCGAGTTGATCAGAAAGCATCATCTTGGCAATTTGACTTGATGGTGCAGACGGTGCAATCTGAAAAAGAAGAATCCAGGGAAGGGCGAGAGAAAACTGAGCGCTTGGGTGTATTAGAGGGATTAAATAAGTATCAAGACAAACATGTATTACTAGTAGGGCGTCCTGGTTCGGGGAAATCGACGGCGTTAGCCCGGTTGTTGCTGGAAGAGGCAAAGCGGGCGCGAAAGGAGCAGCAAGTCAAAATTCCGGTGTTGGTAGAACTGCGCTATTACAAAAAATCAGTGCTGGATTTGATACAAACATTTATCCAACGACATGATCCCAATTTAGATGTAGATGATGACAAACTTAAAAATTGCTTACGTCAAGGTTGCTTAATGCTGTTGGTTGATGGCGTGAACGAATTACCGTCAGAAGAGGCACGACGGGATTTGCTGAAGTTTCGGCTAGACTACCAGAAAACCACACCAATGATTTTCACCACACGAGATTTAGGTGTAGGGGGTGATTTAAATATTACCAAAAAGCTGGAAATGCAGCCCTTGACAGAAGCGCAGATGCAGCAGTTTGTCAAAAAATATCTGCCAGCACAGGGTGAGCAGATGTTACGACAGTTGGGTAATCGATTGCGGGAATTTGGGGAAACACCACTACTATTGATGATGCTGTGTTCTCTGTTTCACCAGACGCACAATATACCGCCAAATCTGGGGATGGTGTTTCGCCAATTTACTCAATTTTGCGAGAATCAGCGCTTAGAGGGTGTGCTAGTTACGGATAATTCGCGGCGGTGGTGGCAACGAATGTTGCAACATTTAGCGTTGCGAATGACTCAAGGCAAAGAAAAGACAGAGTTGCAAGTTGCCATATCCAGGGAAGAAGCAGAGGAGATACTGACAGCGTTTCTGCAACAGGAGCAATTTGATAAACCACGCGACAGGGCGATATCCTGGCTAAATGATTTACTTAAATATCATCTCATTCAACTGGCAGCAGGAGACAAAATTGAGTTTCGCCACCAACTCATACAGGAATATTACACCGCCGAGAGCCTACTAAAACAGTTACCAGATTTGCTGAAGAACGAAGACAGACTGATACGAAAATATTTAAATTACCTCAAATGGACGGAACCTCTAGTATTGATGTTGGAGTTGGTGGAGGATGAAAAGCAAGCACTGCGAATTGTGGAGTTAGCCTTAGAAGTAGATTTGCGGCTAGGGGCAAGGTTGGCAGGTGCAGTAAAATCAGAATTTCAAGCGCAAACTGTTGGATTTATTGCCAAATTAGAAATTCCCACAATAGTTAAGATTCAGCTTTTGGAAATCACCCGTTCTGATAAAGCCATTCCTCACATACAGCCAGCCTTGAACGATGAAGATTCTGATGTGCGTAGTCGGGCTGCTTATGCGTTAGGAAAAATCGGCGGTGCAGAGGCAGTTGAGGTTTTGAAACTTGCCTTGAACCATGAAGATTCTGATGTGCGTAGTCGGGCTGCTTATGCGTTAGGAAAAATCGGCGGTGCAGAGGCAGTTGAGGTTTTGAAACTTGCCTTGAACCATGAAGATTCTGATGTGTGTAGTAGTGCTGCTTATGCGTTAGGAAAAATCGGCTCATCAGAGGCAGTTGAGGTTTTGAAACTTGCCTTGAACCATGAATATTCTGATGTACGTTGGAGTGCTGCTGATGCGTTAGGAAAAATCGGCTCATCAGAGGCAGTTGAGGTTTTGAAACTTGCCTTGAACCATGAAGATTCTCTTGTGCGTTGGAGGGCTGCTGATGCGTTAGGAAAAATCGGCTCATCAGAGGCAGTTGAGGTTTTGAAACTTGCCTTGAACCATGAAGATTCTCTTGTGCGTTGGAGGGCTGCTGATGCGTTAGGAAAAATCGGCTCATCAGAGGCAGTTGAGGTTTTGAAACTTGCCTTGAACCATGAAGATTCTCTTGTGCGTTGGAGGGCTGCTGATGCGTTAGGAAAAATCGGCTCATCAGAGGCAGTTGAGGTTTTGAAACTTGCCTTGA